>NZ_DAORSO010000111.1:0-7901 GCF_035443565.1 Ornithinibacter sp.
GTGGCCGGCCCCGACCCGGCCGACGGACGGCCACCGGGGACGGTGTTCATCGGTGCCTGCGGGCCGTGGGGAATCCTCGTGGAGGAACTGTCGTTGACCGGCAACCGGGAGCAGATCCGCGCGGCCACCGTGCGGGCAGCTCTCACCCTGCTGACCACGGCACTGCAGAACCTTCGAGACGCTGACGGTCCCGCGGGGTACGGTGGAGCCCGACCGGAACACCCGGTCGACACGAACGAGAGAGAGGACGCGCCGTGATCCTGTTGCGCCACGAGCTCGGCGAAGTCCTTCGAGAGATCCGTCAGGACCAGGGCCGCACCCTGCGCGACGTCGCGTCGACGTCAGCAGTGTCCTTGGGCTACCTCAGCGAACTCGAGCGGGGCACCAAGGAAGCGTCCTCCGAGCTGCTCGCGGCCGTGTGCGCAGGCCTGGGCCTGAACCTGTCCGAGGTGCTCGAGCTGGTCCGTGACCGGGTCGAGCGGGTCGAGACGTTCTCGACCCCCGTGTCGCTGCCGGTCTCAGCGACGGTGGACCCCGACCAGGTCTCCGCGTCAGCGGCCTGAGCGGCCACTTCCTGTTCGACCACTGCCCGAGCCACCAGTACCGAGTGGGCATTGCGGGCGGCCGTCGTCGGTGGGCGCGAGCCCGCCCTGGCACGTGGGGCACGAGAACAGCGTGCGCGCTCGAGGGGCTCGCCCCGTCATCGCCACCCGCACCGTGTCACCACACCGCCGGCAGGGCCTCCCGGACCGGGCGTGCACGTAGGCCTCCTCGCCAGAGCGCTGGACCCCGGTGCTGGCCTGCCACCCGGTGCGCCGCGCGAGGTCCATCAGCCGGTGCAACCGGTCGGTGATCCTCGCGGCCACGGCGTCGCCGAGGTCGCGGCCCGGCGTCCACGGCAGCACCCGCTCCAGGAAGAGGATCTCGCTGGCCCAGAACGTGCCGACCCCGGCGAGGACGCGCTGGTCGAGCAGGAGGTCGCCGACGAAGGCCTCGGATGCCGTGAGCCGCGCAGCGACGAGTTCGGGGTCCCAGTCCGGTCCGAGGACGTCCGGTCCCAGGTGCCCGACGAGGTCATCTTCGCGGCTGGTGGGGACGAGGTCGAGCATCCCCAGGCGCAGGCCCAGGGCCGACCACTCGTCGGTGAGGACGGCGGCCCGCAGGTCGGACCGGCGCAGCGCCCGCTGCGTGGCCGCCCCCGGGTGCTCGATGCGCCACTGACCCTCCATCCGCAGGTGCGTGTGCAGGGTCGTGCCGGTGTCGAAGCGGTGCAGCAGGTGCTTGCCGCGGGCCACGACCTCGAGGGTGTGGGCGCCGGCGAGGTCGACGTCGGGCACCCGGGGCCAGCGCAGCTCGGCCCGCTGCACGACTCGACCGGCGAGCGCCCGGTGCAGGCGCTCGGCGGTCCGGTGGACGGTGTCGCCCTCAGGCATGCCGCGTGACCTCGTCGACCATGCTCAGCGGCGCATCCGCAGACCCCGTGGGGTCAGGTGGAAGCCGGCCTGCTCGAGGGCCGGGACGACGGGGTGGTCCGAGCCCAGCAGCTGACCGCCGTCGGCCTTCTCGACGGTGATGCGTCCGAGGCTGCCGCGGCGCACGGCATCCGCGAGGGCACCCGCCGCGGCCCGCAGCAGGTCAGGGTCCTCGGAGGAGGTCAGCAGGGTCTTGCCACCCCTTTCGACGTAGAGCACGAGCTCACCGTCGACGAGGACGACCACGGCCCCGGCCTTGCGTCCGGGCTGGTGACGGCGCCGCTTGTCGGTGCCCTTCCCGCTGGCATCGGCCGGGTCGAGCGCCCGCTCTGGCCACGGCAGCGCCGCACCAAAGGGGTTCGCCGGGTCACTCGCCGCGAGGACGACCGCCGCGGGTGGGGCGCTGGCACGGTCGCCACGGGTCGCACCCACCCCACCGGTTCCGCTACGCAGCCGGTCCACCGCGCCGGTCGTGCCGAACTGGGAGGCACCCAGCCCTTCGACGAAGTACCCCCGTCGCACCCGACCGGCCTCCTCCGCCCTGGCCAGCACGCGGTAGAGCGCGGCGAAACCGCCGGGGACGTCCTCGGCCACGGTCGCGCCCCGCGTGAGGATGCCGTGCCGGTCGAGCAGCAGCTCGGCGTTGGCGTACGCCCGCAGCGTCGGGTCGAGGTCGACCGGGGGCAGCAGGGACCACCGCCCGGCGACCCGTGCTGGGCCGGATCGGCTGGGCAACGACGGACGGGCGGGCACGGAGCCGAGGCCGCCGAGCGGGCCGCGGCGGCCGGCATACCTCGTGCGCCGCGGACCCGCGGCCGTGCGCTTGTGGGCCGTGCGCCCCCCGGCGAGCAGGGCCCTCACCGGAGTGAAGGTGTCGCCGGTGACGCGCCCGGCCCACACGAGGCCCCACACGGTCGTCGACAGCGCCTCGTCATCGGTGGAACCCACCTGGTCGGAGAGCGTGCGGAAGAAGTGGGCGCCGCCGCCGGCGAGGGCGTCGAGCACCGCGAGCCCCTGCTCGTCCGGGACGAGGTCGGGGTCCGGCCCGGGCAGGGTGAGGTGGGCGGAGTCGACCAGGTGCAGCGAGACCCAGCCGTCGTCGCCGGGCAACGACCCGTGGCCGCACCACAGCACCTCACCCGTGGCCATGAGCTCGTCGAGCATCCCCGGGGAGTAGTCGGCGACGCGGGACGGGAGCACGAGCGTCTCGATCGCGCTGGCGGGCAGCACCGCCCCGCTCAGCTGCTCGACCACGCGCAGCAGGCCCTCGCGACCACGCAGGCGCCCGCCGACCCCCTGCCACCCGAGGAGGAAGCGGGACAGCTCGACCGGGGTGACCGGCTCGACCTCCGCACGCAGCGCGGCCAGTGACCGGCGGCGCAGCATGCGCAGCACCTCGGCGTCGCAGAACTCCGTGCCGCCTCCGCCCGTGGGCAGCAGCTCGCCCTCGACGACCCGACCGGTGGAGACCAGCCGGGCCAGCGCCGTGGTGGCGACGGCGATGCCGAGCCCGTAGGCGCGGGCCACCTCGGCGGCGTGGAACGGCACGTGGGTGCGTGCGTAGCGGGCCACCAGGTCACCCAGCGGGTCACTCACCGGCTCGAGGAAGGTCTGGGGAACCCCGGGTGGCAGGGACACCCCAAGGGCGTCGCGCAGGCGTGAGGCGTCCTCGATCGCTGACCAGCGGTCCTCCCCGGCGACGCGCACGGGGATCACCTGCCGGGCGCTCGCGAGGTCAGCGAGCCAGGCGGTCACGTCACCGTGTGTCGTGCCCTCCCGGCAGCGCAGGAGGATGCCGTCGCTCGGCAGCGGGCCGAGGGAGCGCAGCAGGTCGAGCACGTCGTCGGCGTCGCGCGCGGCGCGGTCGGGGGTGAGACGCTGCAGCTCGGCCTCGGTGCGGGCGATCTGCTCGGCGTCGAGCAGGTCACGCAGGGCCAGGCCCTCGCTCGTGCCGAGCAGCTCGGCGAGCAGGCTCGGGTCGAGGGCCAGGGCAGCGGCGCGCCGCTCGGCCAGGGGGGAGTCGCCCTCGTAGAGGAACTGGGCGACGTACCCGAAGAGCAGGGACTTCGCGAAGGGCGACGGGGTCGAGCTCTCGACGTCGACCACGGTGACCCGTCGCGAGGTGATGTCCCGCATGAGGTCGACCAACCCCGGCACGTCGAAGACGTCCTGGACGCACTCGCGCACGGCCTCGAGCACGATGGGGAAGGACGGGTACTGGCTGGCCACCTCGAGCAGTTGCGAGGCTCGCTGCCGTTGCTGCCAGAGCGGTTGCCGGCGACCCGGCTGGCGACGGGGCAGCAGCAGCGCACGAGCGGCGCACTCGCGGAAGCGGGCGGCGAACAGGGCCGATCCGCCGATCTCCTCGGTGACCAGGGCACGCACGTCATCGGGGTCGAGGGTGACGAGGTCGAGCAGCTCGCGGCCGACGCCGCGCTCGCGCACCCCGTCGAGGTCCTCGAACTCGAGGTCGGGCAGGCGCAGCACGATGCCGTCGTCGCCGTGCATGGCCTGCACGTCGACGCCGAAGCGGTCACGCATCCGGGCGCTGACGGCCAGGGCCCAGGGGGCGTGCACCTGGGCACCGAAGGGGGAGTGGATCGCCACCCGCCAGTCGCCGAGCTCGTCGCGGAAGCGTTCGACGACGATGGTGCGGTCGTCCGGGACGTGGCCGGTGGCTTCTCGCTGCTCGCGCAGGTAGGTGAGCAGGTTGTCGGCCGCCCAGTCGTCGAGCCCGGCCGCCATGACGCGGGTGCGCGCGGCATCCGGGGTCAACGCCTCGACCTCGCGCACGAAGGCGCCGACCGCACGGCCGAGCTCGGCGGGGCGGCCGAGCGAGTCGCCCTTCCAGAACGGCAGCCGGCCGGGCTGTCCCGGTGCGGGGGTGACGAGCACCCTGTCGTGGGTGATGTCCTCGATGCGCCACGTGCTCGTCCCGAGGGTGAACAGGTCACCGACCCGCGACTCGTAGACCATCTCCTCGTCGAGCTCGCCGACCCGGCGGCCCGGGCCCTCACCGGTGGCGAGGAAGACGGCGTAGAGGCCACGATCGGGGATCGTCCCGCCGGACGTGACCGCGAGGCGCTGGGCGCCGCGCCGGCCGGTGAGCGTGTCGGCGAGGCGATCCCACGTGATCCGGGCGCGCAGCTCGGCGAACTCCTCGCTCGGGTAGCGACCGGCCAGCATGTCCAGCACCGACTCCAGAACGGGCCGGGTGAGGGTGGCGTACGGGGCGCTGCGACGCGCGAGCGCCAGGACGTCGTCGACGGTCCACTCGTCGAGGGCGCACATCGCCACCACCTGCTGGGCGAGGACGTCGAGAGGGGTGTTGGGCACGTGCAGCGCCTCGATCTCACCGGCGAGCATGCGCTCGACGACGACGGCGGTCTGGACGAGGTCGCCCCGGAACTTGGGGAAGAGCACCCCACGGCTCACGGCGCCGACCTGGTGCCCGGCACGGCCGACGCGCTGGAGCCCCGAGGCGACCGACGGCGGCGACTCGACCTGGACGACGAGGTCGACTGCGCCCATGTCGATGCCGAGTTCGAGGCTGCTCGTCGCGACCACCGCGGGAAGGTGGCCGGACTTGAGGTCCTCCTCGATGCTCGCGCGCTGCTCCTTGCTCACCGAGCCGTGGTGGGCCCGGGCCAGCACCGCCGGCGCGCCGGCGGAGGCGCCGGCCTGGGCCATCACCTGTGCCGGTGTGCGAGCGGGGCCGGCAGCATCTGCCGCACCCGGGTCGGCGGCCGCCTCGGTGCGTTCCTGCCAGATCTCGTTGAGCCGCGACGTGAGGCGCTCAGCGAGTCGGCGGCTGTTGGAGAACACCAGGGTCGAGGTGTGGGCGGCCACGAGGTCGACGATGCGTTCCTCGACGTGGGGCCAGATCGACGTGCGCTGCTCGTGCCCCGACGCGGCACCGGACAGGTCGCCGCTGGGCTGGCCGATCTCGGCGAGGTCGGGGACCGGCACGACGACCTTGAGGTCCCACTGCTTGGTCGAGGGCGGCTGGACGACGTCGACCGGGCGACCGCCGGCGAGGAAGCGGGCGACCTCCTCGACGGGGCGAACCGTGGCCGACAACCCGATGCGCTGTGCGGGGCGGGCGAGCAGGGCGTCGAGCCGTTCGAGACTGAGGGCGAGGTGAGCCCCACGCTTGGTGCCCGCGATGGCGTGGACCTCGTCGAGGATGACCGTCTCCACCCCCGCGAGGGCCTCTCGGGCCGCGGAGGTGAGGAGGAGGAAGAGTGACTCGGGGGTGGTGATGAGCACGTCGCTGGGGGAGCGCGCGAAGGCCCGGCGCTCGTCGGCGGGAGTGTCGCCGGAGCGGACCGCCACGGTGATGTCGGGTTCGGGCAACGCCAGGCGGGTCGCCGCGTGGCGGATGCCGACCAGCGGGCTGCGCAGGTTTCGCTCGACGTCGACGGCCAACGCCTTCATGGGCGAGACGTACAGGACCCGGCACCGGCGCAGCCTCTCCTCGGGCACCGGTTCGCTCGCGAGGCGGTCGAGGGCCCACAGGAACGCGGACAGGGTCTTGCCGGAGCCGGTGGGTGCGACGACCAGGGCGTGGCGGCCGCTGCTGATGGCGTCCCAGGCCCCCTCCTGGGCGGTGGTCGGCGCGCTGAAGCTTCCCCGGAACCACGCAGCCGTGGCGGGGGAGAAGCGGTCGAGGACGTCATCGGTCATGTCGGGCACAACCCTCTCACCCGGCTCCGACAGCGGGGCCCTCGAGAGCAACCGGCACGAGGGCGCATGCCCTTACGACGCTTGCGGCTTCAACAATCCTCTATGCTCTGGCGCATGCAACCGCGGTGGCTCGATGACGAGGAACGCGCGGCGTGGCTGCGCCTCGTCGGCGTCGTCGAGTTGCTGCCCGGTGTCCTGGACACCCAGTTGCGCCAGGACTCCGGCCTGAGCCACTTCGAGTACTTCAGCCTGGCGATGTTGTCAGAGGCCCCTGATCACACCCTGCGCATGGGGGCCCTCGCCCAGCGCACGAACGCCACCCTGCCGCGCCTGTCCCATGTCATCTCACGCCTGGAGAGCAGAGGGCTCGTCGAGCGCTCACCGAGCGTCGAGGACCGGCGAGCCACCAACGCGCGGCTGACCGCCGCCGGATGGGACACCGTCGTCGCCGCCGCGCCGGGCCACGTCGACGCCGTGCGCCAGTTCGTCCTCGACCCCCTCACCAGGGAGCAGCTGCGCGAGCTGACGGTGATCGGGGACGCGCTGCTCGCCCGCCTCGACCCCGAGGGCCGCATGTTCGGCCACGTCATCGAGCGACCCGCCGACTGAGGCCCGCGCGCCACTGCGCTCGGCACCGATGCCGGCGGCGACGACCAGGGCGATCCCGGCGACGGCCAGGGCGCTCGGCACCTGGGCCAGGGCGAGGAACCCGATGACCAGGGCGAAGGCCGGCTCGAGTGCCATGAGGGTGCCGAACGCGGCGGTGGTGAGCCGCCGCAGGGCCAGCAGCTCGAGCACGAAGGGGATGACGGGCAGCAGGATCGCCAGCCCCAGGCCGATGAGGAGCAGCTGCGGGGTGAGGTCCGCGACGACGCCCGGACCGGCCACCACGGTCGCGACGACCGCGGCCACCGGCATCGAGATCGCCAATCCCGCGATGCCGCTCACCGAGTCACCTACCCGTTGGGTGAGCAGGATGTAGGCCGCCCAGCACACGGCTGCTCCGAGGGCGCAGGCCACGCCGACCGGGTCGGCGGTGCCGGCCCAGGGCTGCGTGAGCAGCAGGACGCCGACCGAGGCCACGAGAGCCCAGGCCCGCGCGATCCCGCGGCTGCGGGCGATCGCCACGCCGAGCGGGCCGAGGAACTCGATGGCGCTGGCCGTCCCGAGGGGCAGCCGGGCGATCGCCGCCATGAACAGCACGGTCACCCCGGCGGTGGCGACGCCGAGGGCGATCCCGGCACGCAGCGACTCGGGGGTGAACATCGCGCGCCGAGGCCGGACGATGAGCAGCATGAGGATGCCCGCGAAGGACAACCGCAGCCACGCGGCGCCGGTGGAGCCGAGGTCGTCGATCAGGCCCACCGAGGCGGCAAGCCCCAGCTGGACGCACAGCATGGAGACCACGGCCATCGAGGCGCCGGCGCGCGCGGACTGGACGTTCATGCCAGGAAGTCAACGCCACGGCATCCGTTCGTGTCCACGTGAGAATCATGGACAAACCATTTCGGATGCCGGGACAATACGTCGATGGACATCTCGCGACTGCGTCTGCTCCTCGAGCTCTCGCGACTGGGCTCCATGCAGGACGTCGCCGTCGAGCTGCGCACGAGCACCTCGACCGTCTCGCAGGGAATCGCCGCCCTCGCCCGTGACGTGGGGACCCCGCTCATCGAGCCCGACGGCCGACGGGTGCGGCTCACTCCCGCCGGGCACCGGTTGGCAGAGCACGCGGTGACGATC
>NZ_DAORSO010000112.1:0-1956 GCF_035443565.1 Ornithinibacter sp.
GTTGGCCCGCGAGTGATCGCCATGACGGGGATGCCGCGCTTGGCCGCGTGCCGCACGAACCGCAGCCCCGACATCACGGCCAGCGACGAACCCAGCACGAGCAGGGCTGGTGCCTCGTCGGTCAGGTCATAGCAGGCGTCGACCCGCTCTCGCGGGACCGAGCCTCCGAAGAACACGACATCGGGCTTGAGGGTGTCGGCGCCGCAGATGCTGCAGTGCGGCAACTGGAACGCGGTGACGAGCGCGTCGTCGAGCACGATGTCACCGTCCGGGCGGATCTGGCTGCTCACCCGCGACCCGTCCGGCGCCTCCCCCGATGCGAGCGCCTCGAACCCGGGGTTCTGCTCGGCCATGCGGGCCTGGAGCAGGTCGCGGTCAGTGCGGGTGCCGCAGGTCAGGCACAGCACCTCGGCCAGCGTGCCGTGCAGTTCGGTGACGTCACGACTGCCCGCGGCCTGGTGCAGGCCGTCGACGTTCTGGGTGATGACCGGCCCGAGCACACCACGCGCTTGGAGGGCGGCCACCGCGTGGTGGCAGTCGTTGGGCTCGGCGTGGCTGAACCGCTGCCAGCCGATGAACGAGCGCGCCCAGTAGCGCTGTCGAGCCGCGCTGCTGCCGACGAACTCGCCGTGCTGCATGGGGGTGACCCTGCGTTGGCCGTCCGGGCCGCGGTAGTCGGGGATGCCGCTGTCGGTCGACATCCCGGCCCCGGTGAGCACCAGCGTGCCCGGGTGGTCGAAGAGCATCGCGGCCAACGGGGCCAGCGAAGCCTCGGTGAGTGGTACCGCAGCGGAGAGCGCGGAGGTGAGTGGCGCGACGGCATCCGGCATGGCGTGGATCCTCCCACCCCACCCGCGACTGATTACACTCCAGCCACCTCGCACCCCTGACTTCTTGCACGCCAACCACCTCGGGACGACCCAGTCAGGTGGCTGGAGTGCAGGAAGTCGGATCACCCGGGGTACGAAAGTCATGGCAGGGGATAACTCGGCGTTATAGGATGGCGGGCATGATCGACGCCGCAGGACTCCGGGTCATGAAGGCCATCGCCGACGAGGGCAGCTTCACCGCGGCCGCCACCTCGCTGGGCTACACGCAGCCGGCGATCTCGCAGATGGTGCGGCGCCTCGAGCAGCGCACCGGCACCGTGCTCGTCGAGCGGGTCGGCCGCAACGTCCGCCTCACCGAGGCCGGCCAGGTGCTCGCCCGCCACGCCACCCCGGTGCTCGCGGCCATCGACGCGGCTGAGGAAGAGGTCGCGGCAATCGCCGGACTGCGCAGCGGGCGGGTGCGGCTCATGGCCTTCCCCTCGGCGTCGGCGACCCTGGTGCCGCGCGCGCTGTCGCTGGTCAAGAAGCGCTTCCCCGACATCAGCATCACCCTCACCGAGGCCGAGCCCCCCGAGAGCCTGGCCGCACTGAAGGCTGGCGAGTGCGACCTCGCCGTGGCATTTGCCTACGAGGGCACCGACATCGGCCGGGGCGAGGAGGACCTCGACCAGTTCGTCATCACGAACCTGCTCGACGACGAGGTGCGCCTCGCCGTGCCCGAGGGTCACAGTGTGTCGGCTCAGGAGAACGTCGACCTCTCGGTGCTCGCCGACGAACCGTGGATCGCCGGCTGCCCGCGCTGTCGCGGACACCTGCTCCAGCTGACGCACGACGCCGGGTTCCGGCCTGACGTCGCCTACGAGACCGAGGACTACGTGGCCGTCATGGGCCTGGTCGCCGAGGGTCTCGGGGTGGCGCTCATCCCCGACCTCATCCTGCGCACGGTGCACCACCCCGACGTCGTCGCCCTGCCCATCACCCCGGCATCCCGGCGCTCGATCATGGCCGTCACGACCTCTGACCTGCAGCGCGTGCCGGCGGTCAAGGCGACCCTCGAAGCACTCACCGAGAGCGCCGCGGCCCAGTCGACGGCCTCGACGGTGCGCGCCCCGGAGCCGACCTTCTC
>NZ_DAORSO010000112.1:2056-4778 GCF_035443565.1 Ornithinibacter sp.
TCCAGGTGCTTCGGCGCCGGGTGGCCGTAGTCGTTGTCGGCGCCGACACTGATCACCCCGACGGGCGCCCGCACCGCCGCCATGAGGTCGTCGTCGAGGTTCGCGCTCCCGTGGTGCGGGGTCTTCACGACGTCGAACGCCTCTGCCGCCTGAACCATCGACGGTTCGCGCCGCAACCGCAGCAGCAGGTCGTGCGCGGCCTCGCGCTCGATGTCCCCCAGCAACAGCGCGTCGACCTCGCCGGTACGCACCGCAAGCACCACGCTCGCGTTGTTCGGCACCGACCCGTCAGCGATGCGTCGCCACGGACTCCACACGACGGCATCCATCTCGCCGAGCGTGAGCCGGTCCCCCGCGGACAAGGACCCCACGGGGATGCCGTGGCGCACCGCGAGCGCGTCGACGTGCGCTGCGCTGTCGGCCGGTTCGCGAACCGGGGTGATGAACAGCTGACCCACACGGCGGCCGTCGATCGCCCCGACGAGTCCGTCGACGTGGTCGGCGTGCAGGTGGGTGAGGACGACCGCATCGAGCGTCGTGACCCCGAGGCGGGACAGGCACCCGTCGACGAGCGGAGGGTCGGGCCCGGCATCGACGAGAACGGCACTGTCGGCGCCGGTTCGCACCACGACGGCGTCACCCTGCCCGACGTCACACACGACGACCCGCCACCCCTGCGGCGGCCACGTGAGCGTGCGCGTGGGCACGAGCGATGCGGCCAGCGTGAGGACGCACCCGAGGGCAAGCACCGGGTGAGCGGCGGCCCCCGCGGCGAGAGCACGCCCCGTGAGCAGCACCACGACGGTCAGCGCCGCGAGGAGCAGGGCTCCGGGTGCCCCATCTGGCCAGGGCATGGTGCCGCCGGGGACCTCGGCGAACCACCGGGCCACCCTCGCGATGCCCCACGCGGGCAGCACCCCGGCCCACGCGACGAGGCGGGCACCGTCGCTCCAGAGCACCGAGGTCAGCGATGCCGCGACCCCGGCGACCGTGGCGATCGGCACCAAGGGCGCGGCGAGCAGGTTGGCGACCACCCCGACGATGCTGACCGACCCCTGGAGCAGCACGACCAGGGGCGCGGTCATGGCCTGGGCCGCGACCGGCACGGCGAGCGCGGGCCCCATGGGCGCCAGCCGCGTCGGCAGTCGGGCACCGATGGCCTCACCCCACGGCCGGGTGAACAGCAGCAACCCGAGGGTCGCCACCGAGGACAGCGCGAACCCGAACGACCTCGCCAGCCACGGGTCGACGACGAGCACGACGATGATGGCCGCACCGAGCACGGGCAGCCCCGCTGAACGACGGGACCGGCTGAGCCCGATGAGCCCGATCGCCCCCATCGCCGCAGCCCGCACGACGCTCGGCTCCGGCCTCGCGAGCACGACGAAGCCGGCCAGGGCCAGCAGCGCCAGCAGCGGTCTGGCCCACAGGGGGATGCCCACCAGGACGCACAGGCCCAGGACGAGCCCGACGACGACGGCCACGTTGCTGCCGCTGACCGCGGTGAGGTGGGTCATGCCGGTGGCGCGCATCGCCTCGGTGAGGTCGGGTGGTGTCTGGCTCGTGTCGCCGATGACCAGCCCGGGCAGCAGACCGCGCGGGTCGGCGGGTGCCCCGTCGACGGCGCCGCGCAGCCCTGCGCGCAGGTGCTCGGCCGCCGACGCGACCGCACCGGGTGGCGCGACGACCGTCAACGTGCCGGTCACCGCGATGCCCGCCACCCGGTCGTCGCCGGGTTCGGTGGGGCGCAGCCGCCCGGTGAGCTGCACCGTCGACCGCCACGCAGGGTCGGTCAACGCAGCGTCGCCCGTGAGCAGCACCGGTGCCCCCGTGGCCTGCTGCCGACCGCGCGCATCGAGATGCACCACTGTCGCCTCACGCAGCACCCGCGGGGTGTCACCGCGCGACGGCAAGGTCAGCGGGTCGCCGGTGATGACGACGAGTGCGGTCACGACGGCCCGCTGGTCGATGAGCTCCTGAATCCCGCCGCGCACGCGCAGCACCGAGTGCCCGGCCGCCGCCAGCTGGAGGATGACGACCAGCACCATCGTCAGCATGACCAGCCAGCGCAGCGTGAACCGGGCGGCGGACACCGCGCACGCCACCGTGGCCACCCCGGTCGCCGCGGCAGCCACCCACAGGTGGCCGGCCACCGGCATCGCCAAGCTCGCCGCAGCGACGACCCACGCGAGGACGGCGGGCGCGAGCAACCTCAGGTCGCTGCTCGAGGTCGCCCGGCGGCGGGCAAGCGCGTGCCCGAACGCGCCGTCCCCCCTCTTCACAAGGTCACCAGTGGTGTCAGCTGGGCCAGCAGCTTCTCGCCGATGCCGCTCACCTCCCCCAGTTCGTCGACACTCGTGAACCGTCCGTGCTGGGTGCGCCAGTCGAGGATTCGTTGCGCGAGGACAGGCCCCACCCCGGGCAAGGTGTCCAGGGCAGTGAGGTCAGCCGAGTTCAGCGCCACCTGCCCGCCGGAACCTGCACCGGCCCCACCCGTGCCGCCGCTTCCACCAGCACCGGGTGCAGCGCCGGGCCCGGTGAGCTCGCGCGGATCGACGGGATCGTCCGGGGCCGGGATGCGCACCTGCTCACCGTCGACCAGCACCCTCGCCAGGTTGACCCGGCTGAGGTCCGCCCCGCTCTTCGCGCCGCCGGCAGCCGCGACCGCCTGCGCCACCCGCGACCCTGCCGGCAGCTCGCGAACCCCGGGGCGCTTGACCTG
>NZ_DAORSO010000112.1:4878-7665 GCF_035443565.1 Ornithinibacter sp.
GCTTGCGGCGCATCAACCACGCCCGGATGTTGCGCTGGTGGCGCGAAAGGACCAGCAACGGCAGCACGATGAGCCACCCCCCGACGAGCTGCGAGACCCCGGGCACCACCCCTGCCGCCCCGGCCACACCCACCGTGGCGACGACGAGCATCGTCACGACGGAGGCCTCACCGACGAACGGCAGCACCGTCTTGGCCAGCACGAACACGACGACGGCCCCGAGCGCGACCCCGGGTGCGATCGCGAGCAGGGCCCCGAGCGCGCTGGCCACCCCCTTGCCGCCCTTGCCGCGCAGGAACGGGCTGAACATGTGACCGAGCACGACGGCGGTGCCGGCGACGATGGCCGCCAGCGTGCCCATGGTGCGCAGCACCAGCAGGCTCGGAAGCCAGGCCTTCGCGACGTCGAGGAGCAGCACGACGACACCCCAGCGCGGGCCGAGCACCCGAGCGGCGTTGGTCGCACCCGGGTTGCCCGAGCCCGACGAGCGCAGGTCACGGCCGAGCGCGCGGGCGAGGATCGTCGCGGGATTGATCGATCCCACGAGGAAACAGAGTGCGGCGACCCCGCACAGCTGGATGACGGACGTGCCCATCGGTCAGCGCGCCACCGCTGGCGGCCCACCCGGAGGCACGAGGGGCACGACGCGAGGCACCACCGCCACGGCGAGCGTTCCCGGCCCGACATGCGCCCCGACGACGGCACCGAGCTCGACGACGACGACCTCGGTTCCCGACCCGAGCCGCGCCCGCAGCCGCTCGGCCAGCCGCTCGGCCCGTTCCGCCGAGTCGAGGTGGTGCACGGCGACATCGACTCCGGCGCCAGCACCACCAGCACCAGCACCACCAGCACCGATCGCCTCGGCCGCCTCGACGGCGAGCTCCTCGAGGCGGGCGATCGCGCGCGACGACGTCCGCACCCGCTCCAGCGGCACGATCTGGCCGTCGCGCAGCCCGAGAATCGGCTTGATCGCCAGCGCGGAACCGAGCATCGCCCCGGCCTTGCCGATCCGTCCACCGCGGCGCAGGTACTCCAGGGTGTCGACGTAGAACATGACGCTCGCTCCGGCGCACGTGGCGCGAACGGCATCCGCGACCTCCCCGGCCGATGCCCCACCGGCGGCCAGCCGCGCGCCCGCGAGGACCGCGAACCCCATCACCATGCCGAGCGCTCGCGAGTCGATGACCGTCACCGGGATCGGCGCCGCGCTCGCGGCGAGGTGAGCGCTGCCGATGGTGCTCGACATCGCCTCGGACAGGTGCACCGAGACCACCGAGTCGGCACCGGCGGCGGCCGCGGCCTCGTAGGCGTCGATGAACGCCGCCGGGGTGGGCCGCGACGTCGTGACCGGGGTGAACGCGCGCAGGGCGGCCGCCACGGCCGCGGGGTCGATGTCGACGCCCTCGGAGTGGGTGCGCCCGCCGACGACGACGTGCAGCGGCACGACCCGGATGTCGAGACCGTCGAGCAGCGCTGACGGCAGGTAGGCCGTGGAGTCGGTGACGAGGGCGGTGCTCACCCGAGCAGGGTAGTCGTCGGTCGTCGCCCCGACAGGTCGCAGCGCCCGGATGCCGATGGGCAGGTCACGCGTTCTTGCGCGCCGCGATCTTGGCCGCCCGCTCCTCGCGCTTCTCCACGAACCGGGTGGCCTCGGCGTCCAGGGCGGCGACGGCTGCGGCCAGCTGCTCGCGGGCAGCCTCACCGTCGGCGTCGAGGCCCTCGAGCTCCCAGATGCCCCACTGCCGCAGCAGCGGCTGCACGATGTCGTCGTGGTGGATGCGCAGGTCGTAGATGCCGGCCATCGCCATCTGCACGGCCTTGCGCCCGAAGCCGGGGATGATCGCGCCCGGCATCTGGAAGTTGACGACCTCGTCGGTGATCGCCCGCATCGTCTGGTTGGGCGTCAGCTCGAGCGCCGCCTGGATGATGTTGCGGTAGAAGATCATGTGCAGGTTCTCGTCCTTGGCGACCCTGATCAGCAGCTTCTCCGCGATCGGCTCGTCGGTGAACTTGCCGGTGTTGCGGTGCGAGACCCGGGTGGCCAGTTCCTGGAACGACACGTAGGCGCAGACGTTGAGCAGCGGCTTGTCACCGGAGTCGTAGCCGGTCTCCATGGTGTCCATGCGGGCCCGCTCGAGCTCGTCGGGGTCGACCCCACGCGTGACGAGCAGGTAGTCGCGGATGCAGAACGCGTGGCGGCCCTCCTCGGCGGTCCAGCGGTTCACCCAGGCCCCCCACGCGCTGTCGCGGCCGAACGCGCGCTCGATCTCGCGGTGGTAGCTCGGCAGGTTGTCCTCGGTGAGCAGGTTGACCTCGAGCGCCGTGCGGGCGATCGGCGACAGCTGCGACTGCTCCACCGACCACGGCTCACCGCCGAGCTCCTTGAAGTCGCGGCCGAGCGACCACGGGACGTACTCGTGCGGCATCCACTCCTGGGCGGTGGCGAGGTGGCGGTTGAGGTTCTCCTCCGCCACTGGCTCGAGGGCAGCGAGCAGTCGTCCGGTGTCGAGATCGGCCATGAGTCCTCCTCGGGATCGGCTGTGACCGGCGTCACCTCCGTGGAGTCTCACTCTGCACCGTCACGGCCGCGCAGACCACCCCAGTCGCGCGGCGTTTCCCGGATAACCTCTGCGGCATGGCTGCCGGCGACTGGAAGGACATGTTCGGTGCCGCGTGCGCCGGCGACGAGGAACTCGTGCTGCACCACCTGGCCCGCGGCGTCGACGTGGACTTCTCGCACGCCGAGTACCAGTCGACCGTGCTCGTCGCCGTCATCGACCTCGGGCA
>NZ_DAORSO010000113.1:0-7412 GCF_035443565.1 Ornithinibacter sp.
AGACGGGGACCCGCACCATCCGCCGGGTCGCCCTGGGTGCGGACGGCTCACCCCGGGCGACGACGACGTGGGTCGACGACCTGCCCGGTCACCCCGACAACATCTCCCTCGGTAGTGATGGTCTGGTGTGGGTGACCATCGCGTCGCCGACCGACCCGGCCCTGCGCATCCTGCAACGCAGCCCTGCGCTGGTGCGCGGCCTGGTGCGCCGCGCGCCGGAACGGCTCAAGCCCACCCCGAAACGCACCGCCCGGGTGCTGGCCCTGGACAGCGACGGGCGCACGGTGCACGACCTGGCCTTCGACGCCACGCACTGGCACCTGGCGACAGGGGTGCGCGAGCACGACGGTCGGGTCTGGCTCGGCAGCCTCGTCGAACCGGCGATCGCGTGGTCAGACGCGCTCGTGGACCACTCGTGACCAGCCGTCGTGCACCTCGCGGCTGACCTCGACCCAGTCGGCACGGGCCCATGACGGGAACCACGTGTCACCCTCGGGCTCGGCGTCGACCTCGGTGATGACCAGCCGCTGGGCGAAGGGGAGGGCGAGCTCGTAGATCTGGGCTCCGCCCGCGGCGAACACCTCGTCGCCGGGCCCCGCCAGTGCGAGCGCATCGGCGAACGAGTGCGCCGTCTCGACCCCGGCGTGGTGCCAGGTCGGGTTGCGGGTGATCACGATGGTGCGGCGGCCGGGCAGGGCGCGACCGATGGAGTCGAACGTCGCACGCCCCATCACCAGGGTGTGGCCGAGGGTCGTCGCCTTGAACTGGGCCAGTTCGCCGGGCAGGTGCCACGGCATCCCCCCGCGGTGCCCGATGACGCCGTTGCGGGCGACGGCGGCGATGATCGTGAGGCGGGTCATCGGGTGCTCCTCAGACGGCGATGGGCGCCTTGATCGACGGATGGGCCTGATAGCCCTCGAGCTCGAAGTCCTCGAGGTCGTAGTCGTCGATGCCGCCCCTGCGGGTGATGTGCATCGTCGGGAGGGGGAACGGCTCGCGGCTGAGCTGGAGGCGGGCCTGGTCGAGGTGGTTGGAGTACAGGTGGGCGTCGCCCAGGGTGTGGATGAAGTGTCCGGGGCGCAGGTCGGTCTGCTGGGCGACCATCATCGTCAGCAGGGCGTAGGACGCGATGTTGAACGGGACGCCGAGGAAGATGTCGGCCGATCGCTGGTAGAGCTGGCAGTCCAGGTGGGCCGGGCCCCCGTCGGCGGCAGGCCTGACGTAGAACTGGAACATCGTGTGGCACGGGGGCAGGGCCATGTCGTCGACGTCGGCGACGTTCCAGGCCGACACGATGTGGCGGCGCGAGTCGGGCGAGGTGCGGATCGACTCGATGACGGTGGCGATCTGGTCGACGGACCGTCCGTCGGGCGTGGGCCAGGACCGCCACTGGTGGCCGTAGACCGGCCCGAGGTCGCCGTTCTCGTCGGCCCACTCGTCCCAGATCGAGATGCCGCGATCCTGGAGCCAGCGCACGTTGGTGTCGCCGCGCAGGAACCACACGAGCTCGCCGATGATCGAGCGCAGGTGCAGCCGCTTGGTCGTGACGACCGGGAAGCCCTCGGCCAGGTCGAAGCGCATCTGGTAGCCGAAGACGCTGCGGGTGCCGGTGCCCGTGCGGTCGCCCTTGTCGACCCCGTGGGTCATCACGTGGTCGATGAGGTCGAGGTACTGGCGCACGGTGGTGACGATACTCGGCTGGCCCAGTCGTGATCCCTCGCCACGTGCTGCCTCCGCTTCACCACTACCCTTGGGGCCATGACGAGCTCCCCCTTCGGCCGTGTCCTGACCGCGATGGTCACCCCGATGACGGCGGACGGTGAGGTCGACCCGGCGGGTACCGACGCCCTCGTGGACCACCTCCTGGCCACCGGCCACGACGGCATCGTCGTCAACGGCACGACCGGGGAGGCCTCCACGCTCACCGACGACGAGAGCGTCGAGATGATGCGCCGCGTCAAGGAGCGCGCGGGGGACCGGGCGGCCGTCGTGGCGGGCGTCGGCTCCAACGACACCCGGCACGCGGTGCACATGGCCCGACGGGCCGCGGACGTCGGCGCCGACGCGCTGCTGCTCGTCAGCCCCTACTACAACAAGCCCACCCAGCCCGGGCTGATCGCGCACTGCCACGCGGTGGCGGACAGCACCGACCTGCCGGTCGTGCTCTACGACATCCCGGGGCGCACCGGCATCCCGTTCACCACGCCGACGCTCATCGACCTGGCCGACCACCCGCGCATCGTCGCCGTCAAGGACGCCAAGGGTGACCTCGCGGCATCCACGAAGGTCATGGCCGCCACCGACCTGCTGTGGTTCAGCGGCGAGGACGCCCTGACCCTGCCGCTGCTGGCCATCGGTGCCGTCGGCACCGTCTCGGTCGTCGGTCACGTCGCCGGTGCGCAGTACGCCGCGATGATCGCCGCCGTGGACCGTGGCGACCTGACCGAGGCGCGCCGCATCCACGAGGCTCTCATCCCGATCGTCGATGCCATCATGACGCCGAGCCAGGGGGCCATCATGGCCAAGGCCGCGCTGGTGGAGCTCGGCGTCATCGCGTCGGCGACCGTTCGACTGCCCCTCGTCGAGAGCCCCGTCGAGCACCTCGAGGCGCTGCGCGCCGCCCTGGCGACGCTCCCCGGCATCCTGGATCGATGAGCCACCCGCACCCCGAGCTGCAGGCTCCGGGGCCGCTCGCGCCCGGTGGCGTGCGGGTCGTCCCGCTCGGTGGGCTCGGCGAGATCGGGCGGAACATGACCGTGGTCGAGCACCGCGACCAGCTGCTCGTCATCGACTGCGGGGTGCTCTTCCCCGACGAGCACCACCCCGGCATCGACCTGATCCTCCCCGACTTCGAGTACCTCGAGGGTCGCCTCGCGGACGTGCAGGCCTTGGTGCTCACCCACGGTCACGAGGACCACATCGGTGCGGTGCCCTACCTGCTGCGGCTGCGCCCGGACCTTCCGGTCATCGGCTCGACGCTGACCCTGGCCCTCGTCGAGGCCAAGCTCAAGGAACACCGCATCACGCCGGTGCTGCGCGTGGTGCAGGAGGGGGAGCGCCTCCAGTTCGGCGAGTTCGACTGCGAGTTCGTCGCCGTCAACCACTCCATCCCCGACGCCCTCGCCGTGGCGGTCCGCACCAGCGGGGGGACGCTGCTGCACACCGGGGACTTCAAGATGGACCAGCTGCCGCTGGACGGTCGGCTGACCGACCTGCGCGCGTTCGCCCGGTTGGGGGAGGAGGGGGTCGACCTCTTCCTCACCGACTCCACGAATGCCGAGGTGCCCGGGTTCACCACCCCGGAGCGGGACATCTCCTCCGCGATCGACAAGGTGTTCAGGCACGCCGAGCGGCGGATCATCGTCGCGTGCTTCTCCTCGCACGTGCACCGGGTGCAGCAGGTGCTCGACGCCGCCGAGAAGGCCGGTCGCAAGGTCGCCATGGTCGGCCGATCGATGCTGCGCAACATGGCGATCGCCGCCGACCTGGGCTACCTGCGAGTGCCCGACGGCATCCTCGTGGACGTCAAGTCGCTCGCGGACCTTCCGGACGACGAGGTCGTGCTCGTCTGCACCGGCAGCCAGGGCGAGCCGATGGCCGCCCTGTCCCGCATGGCCAACCGCGACCACCGCATCGACGTCGGCCCCGGTGACACCGTGCTGCTGGCCTCCTCGCTCATCCCGGGCAACGAGAACGCCGTCTACCGGGTGATCAACGGCCTGATGCGCCTCGGCGCGAACGTCGTGCACAAGGGCAACGCCAACGTCCACGTCTCCGGGCACGCCAGCGCGGGGGAGCTGCTCTACTGCTACAACATCGTGCGCCCGCGCAACGTGATGCCGGTGCACGGCGAGTGGCGGCACCTCGTCGCCAACGCCGAGCTCGCGGTCGCCACCGGGGTGCCGCGGGATCGGGTGGTCGTCGCGGAGGACGGCGTCGTCGTGGACCTCGTCGACGGGGTCGCCTCGATCGCCGGGGCGGTCCCCTGCGGGTACGTCTACGTCGACGGGGCCTCGGTCGGTGAGGCCGACGACGCCCTGCTGAAGGACCGCCGCATCCTCGGGGACGAGGGATTCGTCTCGGTCATCGTCGTCATCGACGCGAGCACGGGTGCGGTCGTCGCAGGTCCGGAGATCACGGCCCGGGGGTTCATCGAGGCGCAGGCGCGCTTCGACGAGGTCGTGCCCCAGCTCGTCGAGGCGCTGGCCAGGGCCACGGCGGACGGAATCACCGACACCTACCAGCTGCAGCAGGTGATCCGGCGGTGCGTCGGGGGCTGGATGGGCCGCACGATCCGGCGTCGCCCGATGATCATCCCCGTCGTCATCGAGTCCTGAGTCTCACCGCGCCCACAGGTCGACCACGAGGGCGGTCCGGGGACGCGCGTGAATGTCGTGGGAGTGCCGCGTGTGACACGTGTGTCTCGTGTGACCGTCGCGTAGCCTGCGACCATGGCGACTCGTACGTCCTCCTCCGCGCGCGGCCGAACTCCGGCGTCGCGCCCCGCAACCCGCCGGCCGGCGCCCCGCTCCCGCAAGGGAAGCGGAACCGCCCGCTCGGGTGGCCTGCCCCTGCCCCTGCGCGCCGTGCAGGCCACGTGGATGGGGCTGGCGAGCGCCACCGGATCGGTCGCCCGCAAGGTCGGTGCCTCGGGCCGCGACCTCGAGCCCGAGCACCGTCGCGACGGCCTTGGCCTGCTGCTCATCGCGCTCGCCGTGGTCGTCGCGGCCCGCGAGTGGTGGGGGATGACCGGCGCCGTGGGCACCGTCGTGCACGCCGTCGTGGCCGGGACGTTCGGCAAGATCGGCTATGCCGTGCCGATCGTGCTCCTGCTGTTCGGCATCCGGATGCTGCGCGCACCCAAGGACGACCCGGCGACCTCCCGTGCGGCCGTCGGCACCACGGCGCTGGCCTTCGCGGCATGCGGGCTCGCCCACGTCGCCGCCGGCATCCCGACGCCGCCCGAGGGCGCTGACGGCATGCGTGCCGCCGGCGGCATCATCGGCTTCCTCGCCTCCAGCCCGCTCGAGGCAGCCGTCTCCGTCTACGGCACCGTTCCCCTGCTGCTGCTCCTGGGCCTGTTCGGGCTGCTCGTCATCACCGCCACCCCGCTGCACCAGGTGCCCGAGCGCCTCCGCGAGACCCTCGACCGGCTCACCGGCCACCACCGCGACGACACCGACGAGGTCGCTGCCCCGGCACCACGGCGGCGCCGCAGCCGCGCCGACCTCGAAGCCGACGGCACCCTGCCGGGTGACGAGGCGTTCGAGCAGGCAGCCGTCGTCGACCCCGTCACCGGCAAGCGCCTGCGCCCCGGGCAGCGCCGGCCCGCGGCCGCACCTGCCTCCGCCGCCGGCTCGACCCGGCCGGCCGCGACGACGCCGGCCACGGCAGCCCCTCGCGCCCCTGTCGTGGAGAAGGTCACCCTCGAGGCGCCGCCGACGACACCTCTGCCCCAGCGGGTGGAGCAGCTCTCCCTCGCCGGCGACGTCACCTACACCCTGCCCGACAACGCGCTCCTCGAGCCCGGCAGCCCGCACAAGGCACGCAGCGCAGCCAACGACGCCATCGTCGAGGCGCTGACGACGGTGCTCGACCAGTTCGAGATCGACGCCCAGGTCACCGGCTTCAGCCGTGGCCCGACGGTCACCCGCTACGAGGTCGAGCTCGGCCCCGGCATCAAGGTCGAGCGGGTCACCGCCCTCTCCAAGAACATCGCGTATGCCGTCGCCTCGGCCGACGTGCGCATCCTCAGCCCGATCCCCGGCAAGTCCGCGATCGGCATCGAGATCCCGAACACCGACCGCGAGAAGGTCAGCCTCGGCGACGTGCTGCGCAGCCAGGTGGCGCGCACCAGCGAGCACCCGATGGTGATGGGCGTCGGCAAGGACGTCGAGGGCGGCTACGTCATCGCCAACCTCGCGAAGATGCCCCACCTGCTCGTCGCCGGCGCCACCGGCGCGGGCAAGTCGAGCTTCGTCAACTCGATGATCACCTCGATCCTCATGCGGGCCACCCCCGATGAGGTGCGTCTCGTGCTCGTGGACCCCAAGCGGGTCGAGCTGACGGCGTACGAGGGCATCCCGCACCTCATCACCCCGATCATCACCAACCCGAAGAAGGCCGCCGAGGCCCTGCAGTGGGTGGTCCGGGAGATGGACACCCGCTACGACGACCTCGCCGCGTTCGGCTTCAAGCACGTCGACGAGTTCAACAAGGCCGTCAGGGCCGGCAAGGTCACCCCGCTGCCGGGTTCCGAGCGGGTCATCAGCCCGTACCCCTACCTGCTCGTCGTCGTCGACGAGCTGGCGGACCTGATGATGGTCGCCCCGCGTGACGTCGAGGAGTCGATCGTCCGCATCACCCAGCTCGCCCGTGCGGCCGGCATCCACCTCGTCCTGGCGACCCAGCGGCCGAGCGTCGACGTCGTCACCGGCCTCATCAAGGCCAACGTCCCCTCGCGGATGGCGTTCGCGACCTCCAGCGTCACCGACTCGCGCGTCGTGCTCGACCAGCCGGGAGCCGAGAAGCTCATCGGTCAGGGGGACGCGCTCTTCCTGCCGATGGGTGCGAGCAAGCCGATGCGCGTGCAGGGTGCCTGGGTCACCGAGTCGGAGATCCACGACGTCGTCAAGCACGTCACCGACCAGCTCAAGCCGCGCTACCGCGACGACGTCACGGTCACCGCACCCAAGAAGCAGGTCGAGGACGACATCGGCGACGACCTCGACCTGCTGCTGCAGGCGACCGAACTCGTCGTGACGACCCAGTTCGGGTCGACCTCGATGCTCCAGCGCAAGCTACGCGTCGGCTTCGCCAAGGCCGGTCGCCTCATGGACCTGCTGGAGTCGCGTGGGGTCGTCGGCCCGTCCGAGGGCTCCAAGGCGCGCGACGTGCTCGTCAAGCCCGACGACCTGCCGACGACGCTCGCGCTGATGCGCGGCGACGACGTCCCCGAGACCTTCGACGCCGCCCCGGCCGCCGTCACCGACACGTCGACCGACGACACCTCCGAGGTGCCGGTGGTCGGGTACGGCGGGGATGCCGTCGCGGCGGAGCTGGACTCCTACGCTGCGGCCCCCGAGTGGAACGACGAGGACGGCGACCAGGACGCGTGGGAGCTCACCGGGCGCCGGTGACGTGCTCGGCCCCAGGTCGGAGAATCCGGGGCCGCAGGACAGGTCGAGGAGTCAAGACTGGCCCGGGATCGAGCGATGTCGTGCCCGTGGTGCGATCTCTCGACTGGATCCTGCGCCTGTGGCATCCCGTTTCGCGCGTGCCGTTCACACCGGGGGTGTCAACCGCGCGGCAGTTCGCGCTCTTGGCATCCCTTCTCGCAAGCAGCGATCACGCCGGGCGGGTAGCCGAGCCAGCTCGGCCGGGGTGCTGGGCACCACGACGGTGAGCTCGAC
>NZ_DAORSO010000114.1:0-4457 GCF_035443565.1 Ornithinibacter sp.
CGGTCTGGCGAGCACCCCTGAGCACGTGGCCCGGCTGGTGGCGGCCGTGACGGCGTTGGCCGCCGACGGTCCGGGCGCCGAGTACGAGCTGACCGAGCAGGGCTGGGCTCCGGTCGACGACACCCGTGAGCTGGACGCACCCCTGCCCTGGTGACCGACCGCTGCCCTGGCGACCCACCACGTCCGGCCTCTCCAGCCGGGGGAGGCGGGGTCAGGCAGGGCGCAGGTGCAGAGCCCGTCGTGGGCAGGCGTCCGCAGCCTCACGCGCCAGTGCCTGCAGCGCCGGGCTGACCGGCCCGAGCACGACGGGGTAGCCCCACTCGTCGAGCACGATCCGCTCCGGCAGCAGCTCCGCACACAGCCCGCGTGCCCGGCACTCGGGCCAGTCGACCCGCAGCACGACGTCGCCCGCGCCCGCACTCATGCCGCACCCACGGTGCTCAGGGCACGGCATCCGCACCGGCCGTCGAGATGTTCCTCAACCTCGCCGTCCAACGTGGTGAGCAGCGAGGTGACGATGCGGGCCGTGCCATCGGGGTGCGCACAGGCGCCCCGCCCGCGCACCAGCCCGGTGAGCTCGGCGATGCGCCGCCGCGTGTCGGCGCCCTCGGCCAGCCCACGCACCTCGTCGGCCAGGGCGGGCAGCCCGTTGAAGCACGGCCCGCACCGACCGGCGGACTCGGCCGCCAGGTAGGTCACGATCCGCGCGGTCTCCTCGACGGGGCACTGGCCCCGCGCCAGCGTGATGACGCACCCTGCACCCAGGGACGCCCCGAGGGCTCTCAGGTGGGCGTTCGACCACCGCAGCGCCGGCACGTCACGGGGGCTCAGCCAGGCGCCGTGGAAGCCGCCGACGAGCACCGGGTTCGCGAGCGCCTGCGCCGACAGCACCTGTGACGCCGCGTCGCCGTGGCACACCTCGACGACCCGCACACCAACCACCGGCACACCATCGACGCCGGCGCGCCCCGAACCGCCCGACGAACCGCCGAACGACCCGTCGGGACCCGCCGGTTCGGTCAGCGTGAGCAGCGTGGTCCCCGGCTCCTGCGGGGTGCCGTACGACGCGTACCTGTCGGCCCCGACATGGACGGCCGCCGCGAGGTGCGCGAACGACTCGGCGTTGGAGAGCAGGGTGGGGCGCCCCCGGTGCCCGGACATGGACTCCGGGACCCACGAAGTGACCGGCAGGCCGGAACGCCCGGAGAGCAGTTCGAGCACGGCGCGCGCCTGCCCGGAGACGAACCGCGCCTGCGCTTCGTGCCGGGACCATCGGATGCCGTGGTCGTCACGTTCCGCGACGGCTCGGGCCGCCGCAGCCCCGGCCCAGGGGCGGTCGACGGAGGTGACGAGGTGCACGGTGCCGGCCCCGAGGGCACGCGCCGCGAGCACGGCACCGTCGAGCACGAGGTGGGGGGCGACGTCGAGCAGGGCGCTGTCCTTGGCGCTCGCCGGCTCTCCTTCGGCGGCGTTGACGACGACGACCGGGCGCCGGCCGGGGCGCCGACTGCGGTGCGCCAGCACGGTGTCGATCTTGCGCGCCAGCGGGAAGCCTGCGCCGCCCCGGCCGCGGACCGCGAGGGGCGCGAGTACGGCGAGGAGGGCACCGGCATCCGCCTCGGGCAGGGGGCCTTGGCGCACGCGGTGTGCGGCCAGGCTCGGCCCGTCCGCGATGCCGGAGAGCAGCATCGGGCCGGGTGTCACGTCGACGACGTCGGGTGGGCGGATCATCGCCGGCTCCCGGTGGGTGCCGCGACACGGGTGGATGCCCCGCCCGAGGTCACGCGGGGGGCGGCCTGGGTGCTTGTCGCGGGGAACAGCTCGCCCAGCGTCGTGGTCGAGGGCGCTGGCGCCACCGACCTCCGCGGCCGCGACCGCACGACGTCGACGACCCGGGCGAGCGCGGCGACCGCGACGGCGACGACGCATCCCAGGGTGATCGCGGCCAGCCAGCCCCGCTGCGAATCCGTGCCGATGCCGATGCCGTGGGCGACCCCCGCGGCCCACGCGGCGTACGTCGTGAGGTGCACGGCGAACCACACGCGGTGAGGGATACGGGCCCGGGCCAGCGAGGTCGCGACGATGAGCAGGGTGACGTCGAGGGCGAGGGCCCCCAGGCCGAGCCACCAGCGCTCGTAGGTGCCACCGAAGGGCACGAACGCCTGCCACCAGCGGATGTCCACGTACTCGTCGACGACCGCGGTCACGGCGTGGCCCACGAGCAGCAGCACCGACAAGGCGGCGAGGGTGCGGTGGAGCCCCTGGGTCACGAACCGGGGCCACAGCGGGGTGCTCGAGCGGCCGGTGGCGAGCACGCCGAGCACGACGGTCACGCTGAACACGACGAGCAGCGCGATGCCGGTACCGCGATTGAGGTACCAGAGCAGGGGGGCGGTCATGGGGTCTCCTCGAGATCGGACGCCGTCCACGCCGGGGTGCGCGTCACGCGCCCCTCGTGGTCGACGAGTCGGGCGGCGACGCCGCGCTCGCACAGCCAGGTCAGTGCGGTGTCGCCGAGGACGATCGCCGCCGTGCTGGCGGTGTTCGCTGCGGCCGCGGTGTGGCCCAGCGCGGTGACGGTGCGCCACGGACCGGTCGCGGGCTCGCCGGTGCGCGGGTCGACGAGGTGGTGCCAGGTCAGGCCTGCACGGCGCCAGTGCCGCGCCGCGGTGCTCGACGTCGCCAGGCCTCCGCGCGTGAGGCTCACCCGGGCACTCGGGCCGCCCGAGGCGAGGTCGGCCACGGTGTGGCCGAGGATGACGGTGTAGCCCGGGTGTTCATCGGGGAGCCCGGGACCGTCGCCCGGGGAGGCTACGCGCACATCACCCCCGAGGCTGACGAGCACCGGGACCTCGAGCGCGTCGGCGATGGTGAGGGCGACGAGGTCGGCGGCGAAGGCCTTGCCCGTGGCCCCGAGGTCGAGGGCTGATCCGGGCGGGACACGCAGGTGGCTCTCGCCGACCTCGACGTCCTGCCACCTGCCGCGGGCGCGGGGCAGGGCTGCCGGGTCTGGGATCTGCGCCGGGACGAGCTCGAACGAGCGGTCGTAGCCTGCCGCACGCAGCACCTCGCCGAGCAGGGGGTCGACGATGCCCGCCGTGTCCTCGGCCGCCTCGAGGGCGACGCGGACCGCGGCGGCCAGCACCGGTGAGACCGGCACCGTGGTGCCGCTCGCCTGGTTGGCCCGGGTGAGGTCGCTGTCCTGGCGAAAGCGGCTGCACGCGGCGTCGACCTGCGCGAGCACGTCGACGGCGATGTCGGCGGCGGCGCGAACGGCATCCGGGGTCGTCCGCACGTCGACGTACGTGCCGAGCGCACGCCAGGTCGCGGCCCCGGCCGAGGTCTCGAGGGTCGGGGACTGGTCCGTGGATGCCGTTCGCGCGGTCATGATGCGGCGCTCACGACGGGCGGTGGCGGGGGAGGAGCGGGGCGCTTGGCTTTCGCGGAGCTCGTGGAGGAGCGCTTCGACGACCTGGGTGCCGAGGACCCGTTGACCCGGGCGCTTCCCGGCGCCGATGCACGCACGATGACGTCGGGGCCGACGACGGTGCGCACCGGGCGGGGGACGGTGACCACGACGGGGTTCTCAGCCGCCCAGGCGAGCAGTGCCTCGTGGTGGGCCTGGGCAGCCTGCGCCTCGGCCAACGCCTTGGCCTGTGCCTTGGCGGCGTCCTCGCGAGCGGTCTCGCGGGCTGCCGCGGCCGTGGCGACGCCGGTGCCGGCCACGGCGGTGGCAGCGAGGGTGCCGCTGAGCACGGTCAGCACGACGCGTGAGCGGTTGCGCTGCGTGGGGCTGAGCAGTGGTCTCACAGGGGTGGTCCTCTCGGTGGTGCAGGGGTGGGCGTGGTGCTCGCCACGCACCCACCGTCGCCGCATCGCTGCCAAGCGCACGTCATCGCGGTGTTAAGGAAGCGTCATGACCGGGAACGAGCCGACCCGGCGTGGCGAACCGACCTGCACGTGGAGAACGAGGTGGCCGGGCAGCCTTGATGAAGGCTTGACGTCGTGACCATGCCCTCTTGACGGGGCAGCGCCGACGATCGGGGTGTTCGCCCCAGCACCTCGATCCGGAGGCCACCATGTCCCTCTCCACCAGCATCGCCGCAGGCACCCTGCTCGGCGCGGTCGCGGCCTTCGCGGTGTACACGGCCACCGCACCCGGCGAGGATGCCGTCGTCGCACCGGTCGCGGCCGTCGTCGCCCCCGTGCCCACACCGACGGTGACGCAGCTCGCTGACGGGTGCGAGCCACCTGCGGTGCTCACCGGTGACGAGTGCGTCACCACGACCCCTGGTCGCCGGATCGTCGGCACGGCGCCCGCCGGCCCCTCGAGCACCACCACCTCGGCGGGTCGCACGGCAGGTGACCGTGCCGATGCCGACGACCGTGACGACGACGATGACGACCACGACGATGACGGCGATGACCACGGTGGGGACGACGACCACGACGACGAC
>NZ_DAORSO010000114.1:4557-7395 GCF_035443565.1 Ornithinibacter sp.
GTGGGTGCCCCTGCCGGGCGCTCAGCCCTGCGCACCCTCGTGCCGCGCCGGTGCCGCCTCCGCGACCGGGAGGTGCACGGCCACGGCGAGCCCGCCGAGGCTGGAGGTGCCCAGGTCCACCGACCCACCCGCGGCCTCGGTGACCCGGTGGACGATCGCCAGCCCCAGCCCGCTCGACCCGGCCCCGCTGTACCCGCGGCCCCGGTAGGGCAACGGCATCCCCGGGCCGGCGTCCTCGACGACGATGACCACGGCAGCCGTCGAGCCGCCCACGAGCCCCGGGTGCACGACGACCCGGGCCGCGGTGCCCTCGGGGGTGTGCGCGAAGACGTTGTCGAGCAGGGTGTCGGTGATCTCGCGGACGTCCTGCACGGCCAGCCGCACCGGGGTGTGTGCACCCGCGCTGACCTCGAGGGTGAGGTCACGGCCCTGGTCCTCGGCGAGCGGTCGCCAGAAGTCGACCCGGTCGGCGACGGTCGGTGGCACCGAGCTGGTGCCCGGCAGCTCGTCGCGCGCGGTACGCCGGGCGTCGCGCACGACGTCGTCGATGCTGCGCTGCAGCTCGTCGACGTGCTCGCGCAACCGGGCGCCCAGTGCCTCGTCCTCGACGAGGTCGGTGTCCAGGCGCAGGGCTGTCACCGGGGTGCGCAGCCGGTGGCCGAGGTCTGCGGCATGGGCGCGTTCGGCGGCGACCAGTTCGTGGATGCGGTCGGCGAGGGCGTTCAGGGCCCGCCCGAGCTCGGCCGTCTCCGGGGGGCCGCCGGGCTCGGCGCGGGCACTGGAGTCGCCCTCGCGCAGCGCGTGCGCGACCCGGGCCACCTCGAGCACCGGTTCGCTCGTGCGCCTGCCGAGCCGGAAGGCCACGGCGACGGAGAGGGCGATGAGCGCCAGGCCGAGCCCGACGATCGTCGCCCAGGCGCCGCGCACACCAGAGCGCAGTTCCTCCGGCAGCACGGTGGCGACCACGACCTCGAGCCCGCGCGAGCTGACGACCGGCACGACGGCATCCAGACCGTGGTCCTGCTCCACGGTGAACGCACCCTGCACGACGCGGGCCCGCTCGACGGCGGCCCACGTGTCCGGGGCCAGGGCGGCGGTGGAGCCCACCCCGTCACGCCCGAGCACGGTGCCGTCGGGTTCGACGACGACGACCTCCGGACCGCGGGTGCTGAGGTCACTCACGGTGCGCTCCAGCGCGTCGCGGTCACCGACGGTGGCCACGAGCGTCGACACTCCTTGCGCCTGCTCGCGGGCGCGCGTCGTGGCCCGGTCCTGCGCGAGGTTGGCGACCAGGAAGCACAACGGCACGATGAAGGCGACGACGACGGCGGAGGTCGTCGCCGCGACGAGCAGCGCGATCCGGCGCGTCACCCGGGAACTCCGCTCCCGGCATCCGAGGGTGGCGCCAGGCGCACCCCGACGCCGCGAACGCTGTGCAGGTACACGGGATGAGCCGCGCTCTCGCCGAGCTTGCGCCGCAGCCACGACAGGTGCACGTCGACGGTGCGCTCGCCGCCGCCGTAGGGCTGGTTCCACACCTGCGCGAGGATCTCGCGCTTGGTGACGACCTCGCCCGCCCGCCCCGCGAGCAATTGGAGCAGGTCGAACTCCAGGCGCGAGAGGTCGAGGTCGACCCCGCGCAGGGTGGCCCGGCGCGTCGCCGCCTCGATGACGAGGTCACCGACGGTGAGGGCCGCGGCCGGGTCCTCCGCGCTCGAGCGGCGCAGCACCGCGCGGATGCGCGCCTCGAGCTGGTCCATCCCGAAGGGTTTGACGACGTAGTCGTCGGCCCCCGCGTCCAGCGCCCGCACGATCGAGGGGTCGTCGTCGCGCGCGGTGACGACGATGACCGGGGTGGTTCGCACCGCCCGCAGCATCGTCAGCAGGCTGTGCCCGTCGAGGTCGGGCAGTCCGAGGTCGAGCAGCACGACGTCCGGCTGGTCGTCGAGCGCCTGCTGCAGCCCCGGCATGCCCGCGGGCGCGCTCGAGACCGCATGACCGCGGTCGGTGAGGGAGCGCACGAGGGACGAGCGGATCGCGGGGTCGTCCTCGATGACCAAGACGTGTGCCACAGTGGGCACGCTAGAGCAGGGTGGAGGTGAACGCGGTGTCGGCACGTCGACGCGCGCTCGTGGGAATGGTCCTGGCGTGGTGTGCCGTGGTGCTAGCGGTCGCCACGGTGACCTTCGTCGTCGTCGACCGCGCCGGCCGGGGGGTGGGGCAGGCGTCCGCGGCACGCACCGTCGCGCCGTCCCCGTCACCGGTGTCCTCCGGCCCGTCCGCGACATCAGGGATGCCGGGCACACCCACCGCGACCGCGTCGCCCTCGTCGTCGTCGGGGTCCTCGTCGTCGCCGGGGTCATCGACGACGCCGCAGCCGAGCGCCGGCGCCGAGCGAACGGCATCCTTCCCGACCGCGGCGGGAACGGTCGTCGCCACCTGCGACGGCACCCGACTGATGTTGGGCTCGATCACCGTGCGCGACGGCTGGCGGTTCGAGAAGGAGGACGAGAAGGGCCAGCTCGAGGTGAAGTTCAAGACCGATGCCCGTGACGTCGATGACGTGGAGCTCCTGCTCGGGTGCGTGGACGGCATCCCGACGGCGCTGAAGGCCTGACCCGACGCTCGATGGTGGGAGCGGGCCAGCGGTACCCGGGCTCCCAGGTTCGACCGGGTTCCGCGCAGGCCTCAGGCGTCGGTGGCACCCATGGCGACGAGGCGCTCCACGACACTGGTCAGCCCTCGGGCCTGCGCGGCCTCCAGAGGGGTCTGCCCCTCGAGCACGGAGATCAGCGTCGGGTCGGCACCGTGGTCGAGCAGCAGGTGGGCCATCCGTTC
>NZ_DAORSO010000115.1:0-7371 GCF_035443565.1 Ornithinibacter sp.
GCCCCGGACCCGCCGCTGCACCCGTGGTCGTGGACGGTCCCACCGGCTCCTACGTGCGACCCGCCGACCTCGACGAGGCGATCCACCTGCTCCAGCGGCATCCGGATGCCGTTGTCGTGGCGGGGTCCACGGACTGGGGGGTCGAGGTCAACCTTCGGGGTGCCCGGGCTGAGCTGGTCGTCGGTGTCGACCACCTGGCGGAGCTGCGGGAGGTCACCCGTGGCGCCGACCACCTCGAGATCGGGGCCGCGGTCACCCTGGCCGAGCTTGAGCGGGGCATCGCGCGGGAGGTGCCGCTGCTCACCGCCGTGCTGCCGCTGTTCGCGTCCCCGCTCATCCGCAACAGCGCCACCATCGGCGGGAACCTCGCCACCGGCTCCCCCATCGGCGACCTCGCCCCGGCGCTGCTGGCCCTCGAGGCCGACGTCGTGCTCCACGGCACCGACGGGCAGCGACTGGTACCCCTCGCATCGTTCTTCACGGGGTACCGGCGCAGCGTGCGGCGCCGCGACGAGCTGATCCGCGCCGTCCGCATCCCCCTGCCGCTCGGTGAGGTCACGGGGTTCCAGAAGATCGCCAAGCGACGCCACGACGACATCACCAGCGTCGCGGTCGCGGTGTCGCTGCACGTCGTCGACGGGAGCGTTCAGCGCGCCCGGATCGGGGTGGGCGGTGTCGCCGCCACTCCCCTGCGGGCGACCGACACCGAGGCCGCCCTCGAAGGGCGGGCGTGGACACGGGCGACTGCCGCGGCGGCCGGCGAGGTGCTGCGCGACGTCGGCACCCCGATCGACGACCACCGCGCCAGCGCCGCCTACCGCCGGGCGGTGCTCGCCACCGCCCTGGTGCGGCTGCACGCGCAGGGCGCGAGCACGCCGGAGGTGACCCGATGAGCGCCGTGGCCCAAGGCCCCGAGGACCAGGTCGTCGGCCAGCCGCTGCCCCACGAGTCGGCGGCCCTGCACGTCACCGGCCGGGCGCTGTACACCGAGGACCTCGGGTCGCGGATGCCGGGTCTGCTGCACGCGCATCCCGTCCAGGCTCCGCACGCGCACGCCCTCGTGACCCGTCTGGACGCCGAGCCTGCGCTGTCGGTGCCGGGGGTCGTGCGGGTGCTCACGGCCGCGGACGTTCCCGGCATCAACGACGCCGGGGCCAAGGGCGACGAGCCGCTGTTCCCCGACGAGGTGATGTTCCACGGCCAGTCGGTCTGCTGGGTGCTCGCCGAGACCCCGGAGGCTGCCCGCCTCGGGGCCCTCGCGGTCGAGGTGGAGTACGAGGTGCTTCCGGCCGTGGTGTCGGTCGAGGAGGCCATCGAGGCCGGCAGCTTCCAGGGCGGGGCGCCCCGCCTCGAACGCGGTGACGTCGAGAGCGGCCTCACACAGGCCGCCCACGTCTTCAGCGGCGTGACGATCAGCGCCGGCCAGGAGCACTTCTACCTCGAGACCCACTGCTCGATCGCCCACGTCGACGAGAGCGGGCAGGTCTTCGTCCAGAGCAGCACCCAGCACCCCAGCGAGACCCAGGACATCGTCGCGCACGTGCTCGGTCGAGCCACCCACGCCGTGACCGTGCAGTGCCTGCGCATGGGGGGTGGCTTCGGAGGCAAGGAGATGCAGCCCCACGGGTTCGCGGCCGTCGCCGCCCTGGGCGCGGTGATCACCGGGCGTCCGGTGCGCGTTCGACTCACTCGCGGGCAGGACATGACCATGACCGGCAAGCGGCACGGCTTCCACACCCGGTGGCGGGTGGCGTTCGACGACGACGGCCACCTGCTCGCCCTCGAGGCCACCCTGACCTCGGACGGCGGCTGGTGCCTGGACCTGTCCGAACCCGTCATGGCTCGTGCCCTCTGCCACGTCGACAACGTCTACTGGATCCCGAACGTGCGGGTCGATGGTCGGATCGCCCGGACCCACAAGACGTCGCAGACGGCCTTTCGCGGCTTCGGCGGCCCGCAGGGGATGCTCGTCATCGAGGACATCCTCGGCCGGTGCGCCCCGCTGCTCGGCATCGACCCGCTCTCCCTGCGGCGCCGCAACGTCTACCGCGAGGGCCAGAGCACCCCCTACGGCCAGGTCGTGCGACACGCCGAGCGGATCGTCACCTGCTGGGAGCAGGTGCTGTCCTCCGGGGACGTGGCCCGGCGACTGGAACAGGTCGCGCAGTACAACGCGAGCCACGAGCACTCCAAGCGAGCGATCGCGGTGACGCCGGTGAAGTTCGGCATCTCCTTCAACTTCACCGCCTTCAACCAGGCCGGGGCTCTCGTCCACGTCTACAAGGACGGGTCCGTGCTCGTCAACCACGGCGGAACCGAGATGGGCCAGGGCCTGCACACCAAGATGCTCCAGATCGCGGCCACGGCGCTCGACGTCCCCCTCGACCTGGTGCGCCTCGCGCCGACGCGCACCGACAAGGTGCCGAACACGTCGGCGACCGCCGCGAGCTCCGGGGCGGACCTCAACGGGGGTGCCGTCCTCGATGCCTGCGTCCAGATCCGCGAGCGGCTGCGCGCGGTGGAGGCTGCCCATGCAGAGCCCCTGCCCTGGGCCGATCTCGTGGCAGTGGCCTACGCCGACCGCGTCCAGCTGTGGGCGGCGGGCTTCTACCGCACCGAGGGGCTGCACTGGGACGCCGCGGCCATGCAGGGCTCCCCGTTCAAGTACTTCTCCTACGGCGTCGCCGCGGCCGAGGTCGAGGTCGACGGCTTCACCGGCAGCCATCGGGTGCTGCGCGTCGATGTCGTCCATGACGTCGGCGACTCGCTGTCCCCCCTCATCGACCTCGGCCAGGTCGAGGGGGCGTTCGTCCAGGGGGCTGGCTGGTTGACCCTGGAGGACCTTCGGTGGGACGAGTCGGACGGGCCCTCGCGGGGCCGGCTGGCGACGAACACGGCCAGCACCTACAAGCTCCCGAGCTTCTCCGAGATGCCCGAGGAGTTCAACGTCACCCTGCTCGAGCGCGCCCACGAGGACGGCGCCGTCTACGGATCGAAGGCCGTCGGCGAGCCCCCGCTCATGCTGGCGTTCTCGGTGCGAGAGGCCCTTCGTCAGGCCGCAGCAGCGTTCGGGCCCCCCGGGGTCTCGGTCGGCCTGGCCACGCCAGCCACGCCGGAAGCCGTCTTCTGGGCAGTCGAGCACGCTCGCGGCGGGGGCGTGCCCCCAGGTCTGCACCCGGTCGTGGAGGGCTGACATGCACTGGCTCGCAGCGCTCGACCACCTGCGTACCTCCCGCCAGCCCGGTGTCCTCGTGACGGTGACCCGGGTTCGCGGACACGCGCCGCGCGACGCCGGCGCGAAGCTCGTCGTCTCCGACCGGGACACCTGGGGCAGCATCGGCGGCGGCAACCTCGAGGCCACCGCCGTCGAGCGCGCTCGGCGGATGCTGGCGGACGGCGCAGACGTCCCCGAGCAGCTCGACATCACCCTCAGCGAGCGCGCGCGCACCGAGCACGGCCGCCAGTGCTGCGGCGGCGAGGTCAGCGTCCTGCTCGAACCCCTGGCCGTCGTGCCGTGCGTGGCCGTCTTCGGTGTCGGGCACGTCGGCCACGAGCTCGCGCGCATCCTCAGCCGTCACGACCTCGACCTGCACCTCGTGGACTCCCGCGAGGAGCAGCTGGACGTCGCCATGATGTCGTGGCTCGGCGAGGCCGTGGCCCGCGTCGAACCGCACCACTCACCCCTGCCGGAGATGGTGCTCGACTCGCTGCCCGCTGGAACGCACGTCGTCGTGATGACGCACGACCATGCCGAGGACTACGCCCTGTGCGACGCAGCCCTGCGACGAGCGGGACTGGGATCCGTGGGACTCATCGGCTCCTCGGCCAAGTGGACCCGGTTCCAGCAACGCCTCGCCGCAGACGGCCACCCGGCGCACGTGGTGAACCGGATCCACTCCCCCATCGGCGTGCCCGACCTGGCCGGCAAGGAGCCTGCGAGCATCGCCGTCGCCGTCGCCGCCGACCTGCTCCAGGTGATCTCACGAGGTCACCGGTCAGCCGACGTCAGCCGCTGAGCGCCTGGCGCACGGCGGCCCGTGCTCGCTGCGGACCGGGAACCTCGCGCAGCCCCTCGCCGATCGCCGCCGCGGCACTGCGGGCGCCGCCCGGGGCGAGAAGGTGCCGCACGGCATCCGCGATGTCGCCCGAGGTGGTGGCGTTGGGGTCCAGGCAGACCCCGACCCCGGTGCGCTCGATCGCCGCGGCACCGGCGAACTGGTCGGTCGAGAACGGCAGGACGAGCAGGGGAACCCCGGCGGTCAGGGCCTCGGTGACGCTGTTGTTGCCGCCGTGCGTCACGGCGACGCTGGACGCGGCAAGCAGGCGCACCTGCGGGAGGAACTCGCGCACGAGCCAACCCTGCGGCAGCGGCCCGAGCTCCTCCACCGGCGCGGAGCCGGTCGCGAGGGCCACCCGGACGTCGAGCCGTCGCAAGGCGTCGGCGATCAGCGCGAGCACGTCGGAGCGGGCCGACAGGAAGCTGCCGAGGCTCACGTACACGACGCTCCCCTCGTCGGCGTCCAGCCAGGCCTCGACCTGTGCGTCCCGTGGTTCCTCGCGCACTGCCGACCCGAGGAAGGTGTGCGGCGGGAGCAGGGCCGTGCGCTCGGGCTCGTGGAGCGCGGCCGGGTAGTTGAGCAGCAGCAGGTCGCCGGTCTCGGCGAAGGCGTCCCGGCTGGGCTGCGCGCTCGGGCGCAGGTCCTTCAGCGCTGCGTTCCACTGGGCCGTGAACGTGTCACGGACCCCTTCGCACAGCACCCGCAGGTCGGCGAGCTCCTCGTCAGCGGGGCGCATGGCACGCGGCCAGGTCGGTGGGTGGCCGTAGACCTCGTCACCGACGGTGAGTGCAGTCGGGTGGCCGAGCACCACGTCCGCGTGCGGTACCTGCGCGCCCACCAGCCCCAAACGGGCCCCGAAGGCCAGGTGGTCGACGATCACGGCATCCGGCTGCACGCGCTCGACGATGGCCTGGACCTCGCGCGCCACGCCGACCGCGTTCCACAGCAGGTCATCGCCGCGCGCCCGTGCCTGGAACTCGAGGGCGGCCACGGCGCCGCGGCGGGTGGCGTCGAAGAAGCCGCGCAGTGCGTCGTCCTCCCCCGGCGGCTGCTCCTCGGCCCGGATGACCCCGGGGTTCGACCCCCGGCCGAGCTGAAGGTGTTCGCGGTCGTACCCGAACGCCCGCACCACGGCGTCGGTGGCCGCGCCGGTGGCGACCACCACTCGCTCACCCTCGGCCTGCCAGGCCGTCGCGAGGGTGGCGAGCGGGTACAGGTGGGAGGCGTAGTCGGGGCTGATGACGAGCAGGGTCATGACGTGACCGCCCTCGGCAGCGACGTCGCGGCCTGGCGCGCCGCCACCGCGGCATACACCTCGAACAGGGACGAGGCCATCGTGTCGATGCCGAACCGTTCGCGGACCACTGCCCGTGAGCGGCGGGTCCGCAGCGCCTCACCCGGTGACGAGGCGAGCTCGAGGGCACGGCCGAACGCGTCCGCGAGCCGTCGTGGGTCGGTCGTGTCGGTGAGGACACCCGTGACGCCGTCCTCGATGTAGGTCGCCGGCCCCCCGCTGTTCGGGGCCACGACGACCAGGCCCATCGTCATCGCCTCGAGGATCGCGATGCCGAACTCCTCCTTGAGGCTGGCGCAGACGTAGACCCCGTCGGGCGCGCACACTCCGGGGACGCCCCGGTGGGCGGCTGCGAGCCACGCGGTGGCAGTGGCGTTCGGGCGGTGGCCGGCGAGGAGCAGCCCCTCTCCGGCGCAGTCGTCGGTTGAGACGACCTCTCGGATGCGGGCGAGTTCGGCGGCCTCCTCGGTCGTCGGGTCGTCCAGGTCACCACCGACGATGACGAGGTTGCAGCGTTCCCGCAGGGTGGGCTCGGTGAGCCAGGTCGACGCCAGCGTCGCCATGCCCTTGACCGGAGACAGCCGGCCGACCGACACGGCGAGGGGCAGGCCACGCCGGTTCGGGGGAAGCTGGTCGAGCACGGCGCTCAGCTCCCGGAGCGCGGATGCCGTCTCCGGGCTCCGCGGCGCGTCGCCGGCGACCTCCTTGGCGACGCGTTCGAGGGCCGCTAGGTCGATGCCCTCGCCGACCACGGACACCCGCTCGCGCTGTGCCGTCACGTCGATGCCCACCAGCCGCCCGATGCTGCGCTCGACGTCCGGGCGTGGGAACAGCACGAGGTGCTCGGCCTGCGCGGCGAGGGCCCGCAGCAGCCGGTCGCGAAACCACAGGTGCTCCACCCGGTCTGCGTCGCCGAACTCGGCGCGGGTCAGGCTCCCGTCGGCCTCTCGGGCGGCGAGGAGCGCCTGGGGATCCGGGGCCAGGGTCAGCACCACGGGGATGCCGAGCTCGGCCGCCACCTCGGCCGCGACCAGCGACCCGACGTCCGCCATCCGCAGGTGGATGACGTCGACGCGACCCGCGGCGCGCAGGACCTCTCGGATGCCGTGGCGCGCCTGGATGCGCAGCGACCACGCCGTCGACACGCTCGTCGAGGGCCCGCTCAACGGGATGCGCGCGTAGTGGTGGCCTCTCGGGGCGAGGTCCTGCGAGAGGGTGCGGCCGGTGGTCGCGCCGGCTGCCCACGCGTCGGCGACCGCGGCATCCCTGCTCCCCGAGATGGTGATCACCCGGTCCACCCGGGCGCCGTGACGCAGCAGGGCGTCCCCGAGGTGCACGAGGAGCGTTGCCACCCCGCCGGTGTCGCCCTGGCCGGAGTGGCGCAGGCTGCCGTCGAGGTCACCGTGCAGGAAGAGCTGGGCCACGGTGAGGCCCGGCCCCCCGCGGGTCGGCGGCTTCGTGGCGTCGCGGGCACCGCTGCGCAGGTCCTGAGCCAGCTCCTCCAGGTGCGCCCGGGCAGCCGGGTCGCGCTCCGACGCGAGGCCGACCGTCACGGCGTGCTCGACGGCATCCGGAGACGCCGCGGCCCACCGCTCCAGGGTGCGCGCCGCCAGCATCCCCGGAAAGCCGCCCTCGGCGCAGTGCCGGACGAGCCGCTCGAGGGCCGCGGCCTGCGCAACCACCCCGGACAGGGCGTCGATGGCGTGCTCCGCCACGTGGGCTCGCTCGTCGTCCAGGAGGCTGACCAGGTGCGCCCCGGCCGTTGCGCTGCCGTGGGCGCCGAGGGCGTGCACCGCTGCGATCGCGGTGATCGGATCGGGGTCCGTGGTGGCGACGACGAGGTGGTCGACCACCTCAGGACCGGCCGAACGGGCGACGTCCTCGAGCCGTTCGCCAGCGCGCATCCCGTCGAGGATGGTGGCTGAGGAGCGAACGTCGGTCAGGGCGGCATGGACATCCATGCACACGACTCTAGGCGAACTGTGTTGAATCTTTGTCCAACGTTGCACAGATCTTCCG
>NZ_DAORSO010000116.1:0-5176 GCF_035443565.1 Ornithinibacter sp.
CGAGCTGGGCCTTGTCGCGGGGGTCGATGGTCATCGGGCCGCCGCGACCACCGCCGCCGCCTCGGCCGCCGCGTTCTGCGCGATCGAACATGGGGGTGGATGCCGCGGCGCCGGGGCCGTGGGCCGCGCCGGCGTGCGGGGATCGGGTTTCAGTGAGGGTCGCCGTCATGGGCGTCCTCCTCTCGGACGAAGTAGTCGTGAGGTTACCTCACAATGAGTCAAACACACGACTTCGCGCTACCATTCCCCGCATGACCCGGCCCGCCTCGTCCGAGACCCCCGACCTCGGTGACCTCGTCATGCGGGTGGCGCGCATCCTGCGCCGACGCGGCGCCGAGGCCATGGCCCCGTGGGAGATCGCCCCGCACCACGCTCGCGCCCTGAAGGTCATCAGCCGCCACGAGGGCATCCGGCCCGGGGAGCTGGCCGGGCACCTGCGGGTCGCACCCCGGTCGGTGACCGACGTGGTCGACGCCCTGGAGGCGCGCGGGCTGCTCGCCCGAGAACCCGACCCCGGCGACCGGCGGGCGACGGTGTTGGTGCTCACGGCATCCGGACGGCAGTTGGTGCACGAGATCGGGCAGGCCCGGCGTGCTGACGCCGACACCTACTTCGCCCGCCTCAGCGCCACCGACCGCGCGGACCTCGAGCGCATCCTGCGCACCCTGGACGACCGGCCGGACCCTGCTTGACACCAGAAGGTTCACCTTCGCCCCAGCTAAGAAGTGGGGCGAAGGTGAACCTTCTGGCATCGGGCGGGAAAGTTCCGACCGGGATGGGTTCCGGACGGGGGTGGGGGCCGTCAGGGGTGGGTGGCGACCACACCGTCCTCGTCGACCCAGATCTGCTGCCCGGGCACGAACTCGACACCTCCGAACGACACGGGCGCGTCACGCTCGCCGACCCCGTCCTTGGCGCTCTTGCGCGGGTTCGACCCCAGCGCGACGGCGCCGAGATCCAGCGAGCGCAGCGCCACGACGTCACGCACGACGCCGTGGATGACGACGCCCGCCCACCCGTTGTCCACCGCGGATGCCGCGATGAGGTCACCCATGAGCGCCGACTCGAGCGACCCGCCGCCGTCGACGACGAGAACCCGCCCCTCCGCGGGCTCTGCCAGGGCCGACTTCACGAGCGCGTTGTCCCGGTGGCAGCGCACCGTGCTGATCACCCCGGTGAAGGAAGTGCGCCCGCCGAAGTGCCGCAACTGCACTGAGCAGGACTGCAGCTCGTGTCCGCGCTCGTCCCAGAGGTCCGCCGTCGAGACGCTCACGCCGACCCCTCCTTGACGGCCAGGACGGGACACGCGGCATCGATCAGGATGCGCTGCGCCACCGAGCCCATGATGAGCTTGCCCACCGGGGTGCGGTGCCGCAGCCCGATGACGATGACCGAGGCGCCGCGCTCGGCGGCGGCCTCGACGATCGCCGTCGCGGGGTCGCTGCCCTGCTCGATGCGCACCACCTCGACCTCGACCCCGAGCTCGGCGACGTCGCGCTCCACCCGGGCGAGGTCGTCGGATGCCGCCCGGTGGGCGTCGACGAGCACGTCGTCGCGCGACATGTTGACGACGACGAGGGGCTCGGCCCGGCGTCGGGCCTCCTCGACCCCGGCGCGGATGGTGGCCTCTCCCAACGGGTTCGGGATGTAGCCGACGAGGACGGTCATGACGCGATTCCTTCCTGGCGCGACGGGCGAAGGCGTGCGAGCAGCGGCCAGAGCAGCACCGCGATGATCAGGGCGTAGCAGACCCAGGCGACCGGCCCACCGAACAGGCCGGACAGGTCACCACCGGAGGTCTGCAGCGAGCGCCGCAGGTGCCGCTCGAACAACGGCCCGAGGATGGCCCCGACGATCAGCGGCAGCACCGGGATCCCGAAGCGACGCATCGCGAAGCCGAGGAAACCCAGCGCCAGCAGCAGGTAGAGGTCGAACGGCTGGCCGTTGACGGCATACGCACCCATCGACGCGAAGAAGAGGATCCCCGCGTAGAGGTACGGACGCGGGATGCGCAGCAGCTTGGCCCAGGTCGGCGCGAGCGGCAGGTTCAGCACGAGCAGGAAGAAGTTGCCGATGAACAGGCTGGCGATGAGCATCCACACCAGGTCCGGCTCCTTGGTGAGCAGGAGGGGGCCGGGCTCGATGCCGTAGCTCATGAAGGCCGCGATGATGATGGCGGCCGTCGCGTTCGTCGGCAGTCCGAGGGCGAGCAGCGGCACCATCGTGCCGGCGGCGGACGCGTTGTTCGCGGCCTCCGGGCCGGCGACACCCTCGATGGCGCCCTTGCCGAACTCCTCAGGGTTCTTCGAGAGCTTGCGCTCGGTGAGGTAGGACAGGAACGTCGGGATCTCGGCACCACCGGCGGGGATCGCCCCGAACGGGAAGCCGAGGGCGGTGCCGCGAAGCCAGGGCTTCCACGAGCGACCCCAGTCCTCGCGCGAGAGCCACGGACGACCAACGGGGATCACCGTGGCCGCCTTGCGCCGCAGGTGGGCCGCGACCCACAGGGCCTCGCCGACGGCGAAGATGCCGACCGCGATGACGACGACGTCGATGTTGTCGGCGAGGAACGGACTGCCGAACGTCAACCGCTGCTGGCCGGTGACGAAGTCGGTGCCGACGAGACCGAGGGTGAGCCCGACGAGCAGGGCTGCGAAGCCGCGCACCCGGGAGGAGCCGAGGATGGCCGCCGTGCCGACGAAGGCCACGAGGATGATCGCGAGGAACTCGGGCGAGCCGAGGGTGATGGCGAAGTCGACGACCTGCGGCATGACGAGCACGATGAGCGCCGTGCCGATGGTGCCGGCGACGAACGAGCCGATGGCCGCCGTGGCCAGGGCCTGCGCGGCCCGGCCCGACTTGGCCATCTTGTTGCCCTCGAGGGCGGTGACGACCGATGCCGATTCACCGGGGGTGTTGAGCAGGATCGACGTCGTCGAGCCGCCGTACATGCCGCCGTAGAAGATGCCGGCGAACAGGATGAGCGACTGCTCGACGGGCAGGCCGTAGGTGAGTGGCAGCAGCAGCGCGACCGTCATGGCGGGGCCGATACCGGGCAGCACGCCCACGGCCGTGCCGATGAGCACGCCGAGGAGGGCGATGAGGAGGTTCATCGGGGTGATGACGTCGGCGAAGCCGCCGAGCAGGCCGTTGATGTTGTCCATCACAGGATTCCCTGCAGGATGCCGGCCGGCAGGCTCACGCCGAGACCGATCGCGAACGCGTAGAAGGTCGTCAGGCTCATGACGATCCCGACGGCCAGGCCGCGGGCGTGGTGGCGGTTGCCGAGCGCGTAGGCCGACATCGCGAACAGCAGCGCTCCGCTGATGACCCAGCCGAGCCGCTCGATGAGCAGGGCGTTGAGCACGAAGGCACCGGCGAGAAGGCCGACGGTGCGCCAGTCGGCGGGGGCGCCGAGCTCGACGTCCTCACCGCCCTCGGCCTCACCGACGCCACCACGGGCGACGTCGAGTGCGTAGAACACCGAGATGAGGACCAGCGCGGCGCCGATGATGAACGGCAGGGCCTTCGGCCCGACCGGGTCGTTGCTGCTCGTGGCTGCCCCGATGCGGGTGGCGTCGACGATGACGACCACCCCGAGGAGGGCCAGCGCCGCGCACACGCCGTACTGCGCGCGGTCGCCGACCCCCGTCGCAGGAGCGATGTCCTGGACGCTCATGCCAGGCCGAGCGTCTTCAGGATCTCGGCGACCTCGGTGTCCTGAGCCTTGAGGAAGGTCCCGAACTCCTCACCGGTGGCGAAGGCGTCGACCCAGCCGCGCTTCTCGAGCTCGGCCTTCCAGCCCGCCGAGGCGTGCATCTTCGTGAACGCGTCGATCCAGACCGCCTTGTCCTCCTCGGAGATGCCGGGAGGTGCCACGACCCCGCGCCAGTTCGTGAACTCGAGGTCGATGCCGCTCTCCTTGAGCGTGGGCACGTCCTTGAGGGCGTCGACGCGCTCGGCGCTGGTCACGGCGAGGACCCGCACGTCACCGGCCTCGACCTGGTCGAGGAACTCGCCGAACCCGCTGGCGCCGAAGGCGATCTTGCTGCCGAGCAGCGCCGGCAGCAGCTCACCGCCGCCGTCGTAGGACACGAAGCTCACGGCCTTGGGGTCGATTCCGACCGCCTGCGCGAGCTGCATCGGCAGCAGGTGGTCCGGCCCACCCGGGGAGGAGCCGCCACCGACCGCGAGGCCCTTGGGGTCCTTCTTCCACGCCTCGACCAGCTGGTTGATGTCCTGGTACGGGGAGTCCTTGGGCACGACGATCGCGCCGGCCTCCTCGATGAGCTTGGCGATCGGGGTGGTGTCGTTCAGCGAGGCCTCGGTCTTCTGCGTGTAGGCCGCGCCGACGACGCCGAGCCCCATCTGCATGGCCAGCTTGCCGTTGCCCTTCTCGTTGACGACCCGCTGGAGGCCGACGGTGCCACCGGCCCCCGGGAGGTTGAAGACCTGCACCGTGCCGGTGATGCCCTCCTTCTCCATGACCTGGGCCGCGGCGCGTGCGGTGGTGTCGTAGCCGCCGCCCGGGGAGTTCGGAACCATGTACTGCAGGCCGGTGGCGGGGGCTGCACTGCCGGCCGCTGCCGAGGACGAGTCGCCGGCACCCTGGTCCTTGGTCGCCCCGCAGCCGGAGACGGCGAGGGCGGACGCGAGGATGGCGCCGAGGGCGATGTGGTGGAGTCTCATCGTTGAGATCGCTTTCGTCTGGGAGAGTCGGACGCCATGATCGTGGGGGCGCGCAGTTGCTGCTGTCGCGCTTGTGTCGGCAGAGAAGGTTGAGTTCATAGTGGTCATGCGGAGGCGGCCTCGATCGACGCTGGCCGGGCAGCTGTTCGCCCTGCAGCTCGCGATCATCGCCGTCGTCCTCGTGGCCGTGGCCGCCGTGTCCCTCGCCCAGTCGGCGGCGACGTTCGAGCGCGTCGAGGGGCGGCGGGTGGCCGCCCTCGCCGAGCAGGTCGCGAGCAGCCCCCTCGTGCGGGCCAGCCTCGCCGAGACCGAGACCCGCACCGGCCTGGCCACCCTCGCCCAGAGCCTCGTGACGCAGACCTCGGTGTCCTCGGTGAGCTTCGCCGAGACCGACCTCGACGTCCGCGTGTCCACGCACCCCTCGCTCGAGGGGGCGCCGATGCCGCTGGGGGACCCGCGTGTGGCGTCCGGAGCGAGCTGGTCGGGC
>NZ_DAORSO010000116.1:5276-7315 GCF_035443565.1 Ornithinibacter sp.
CGGGCGCCCTCGACGTGGGAGCGGTTGCAGGGCACGTCCTCGTACCTGCTGACCTATCTCGGGATCGCCCTCCTCGTCGGGCTCGTCGGGTCGTGGCTGCTGTCCAGGCGCATCAAGCGCCAGACCCGGGGGCTGGAGCCGGGCGAGATCGCCGGGCTCGCCGAGCACCGCGAGGCCATGCTGCGCGGCATCGCCGAGGGTGTCATCGCCCTGGACCCCCAGCACCGCATCACCCTGGTCAACGAGGTGGCCCGCCAGCTGCTCGACCTGCCCGAGCACGCCATCGGCACCTCGATCGAGGACCTGCGCATCGAGGGCCGGCTGCGCGAGGTGCTGGCAGGGGAGAACACCCGCAACACCCCCGGCCTCGACCCCGAGGACCACGTCACCGCGGCGCGCGACGAGGTGGTGATCCGGCGCGGGCGCGTGCTCGTGATGAACACCATGCGCGTGGTGAGTGGGGACCGCGTGCTCGGTACCGTCACGACGATGAGGGACCGCACCGCACTGGCCGACCTCGAGCGCGAGATCGGCTCGTTCCGCTCGACGTCGCACGTGCTGCGCGCCCAGGCCCACGAGTTCGCCAACCAGCTGCACACCATCAGCGGCCTCATCCAGATCGGGGAGATCGACGAGGTGGTGCGCTATGTCGACACCGTCACCGAGCGGCGGCACGCGCTCGACCTCACCCTGAGCAGCCTCGTGCGCGACCCGACGATCGCGGCACTGCTCATGGCCAAGGTCGCGGCGGCCAACGAGCGCCGGGTCGACCTGGTCATCAGCGAGGAGAGCGGCCTCGAGCGCCTCGAGGCGCACGACGCGGCCGACGTCGCCACGGTGCTCGGCAACCTCGTCGACAACGCCCTCGAGCACGCGCCGCGGGGCACGGCATCCCCGCCGTGGGTTCGGGTGCGGGTGCGCCAGGACCAGAGCAGCGTCGAGATCGTCGTCACCGACTCCGGGCCCGGCATCCCCGACGAGCTCGTCAGCTCGATCTTCGAGCACGGGATCACGACGAAGCGCGTCGACCCCATGGAGCACGGCGTGGGCCTGGCGCTGACCCGGCTCGTCTGCCGGCGGCGCGGGGGCGAGATCACCGTCGAGCGCGAGGACGGCGCCACGTCGTTCGTCGCCCGACTCGGGGTGTCGACCATCGCCGATACGGTTGCTGCGGAGGCATTCTCATGATCAGGGTGCTCGTCGTCGACGACGACTTCATGGTGGCCCGCATCCACGTCGGGTTCGTCGAGCGGGTGGCCGGTTTCGAGGTCGTCGGCGTCGCCCACACCGGCACCCAGGCCGCGGATGCCGTGGCTCGCCTTCGCCCGGACCTCCTCCTGCTCGACCTCTACCTCCCCGACCGGTTCGGCCTGGACCTCCTCACCGACCTGCGCCGGGGCGAGCACCCCTGCGACGCCATCGTCATCACCGCCGCCAAGGAGGGGGATGCCGTGCGCGCTGCCGTGCGCCTCGGTGTCGCCGACTACCTCCTCAAGCCCTTCGGCTTCCCGGACCTCGAGGAGCGCCTCGTGCGCTACGCCGCCCAGCGGCGCCTGCTCGACGGCACCGAGGTGCACGGGCAGGAGGACGTCGACCGCGTCTTCGTGCGGGCGGCGGGCACGGCGGGGACGGCCGTCGCCCTCCCCAAGGGGATGAGCACCGAGACCGCGCGGCTCGTCGAGGACGCCCTCACCGCTGCGCCGGAGACCCTGTCCGCGACCGAGGTCGCCGACCTCGTCGGCCTGTCCCGGGTCAGCGCCCGGCGCTACCTCGAGCACTTCGTCTCGGTCGGCCAAGCCCACGTGCGGCTGCGCTACGGCGCGACCGGCCGGCCGGAGCGCCGCTACCGGTGGGTGGCCTGACGTGGCCAACGCACCGGCCGCCGGACAGGCCCTCGACGTGCTCGGGCTCATCGCCCGGCGCGGCGAGCCGGTGCCCGCAGCAGCCATCGCGCGTGACCTCGGGCTGCCCCGGTCAACCGTCTACCACCTGCTCACGGTGCTCGTGGACCGCGGGTACGTGCGCCACCTGCCCGAGGC
>NZ_DAORSO010000117.1:0-2944 GCF_035443565.1 Ornithinibacter sp.
GCGGTCGGCTGGAGCGGCTACTTCAACGAGTTGCTCGACTCCACGATCGGGGTGCAGATCCCGCAGGCGCTGTCGACGTCGTTCATCGCCGGCCCCGGCGAGGACCCCACCGGCGGACTGCTCAACCTGCCCGCGGTCGTGCTCGTCTTCATGTGCATGTTCCTGCTGCTACGGGGCGCCACCGAGTCCGCCAAGATCAACTCGATCATGGTGGTCATCAAGCTCGGCGTGCTCCTCCTGTTCGTCGTCATCGGCCTCACGGCGTGGAACGGCAGCCACTTCGACAACTTCTTCGGGGCGGGCATCGCCGGGGTGACGGCCGCTGCGGGCACGATCTTCTTCTCGTTCATCGGGTTGGATGCCGTGGCCACAGCGGGTGAGGAGGTCAAGGACCCGCAGCGCTCGCTCCCCCGCGCGATCATCGGGGCGCTGATCATCGTCACCACGGTCTACGTCCTGGTCGCCCTCGCGGGGATCGCTGCCAAGGAAGCCGGCTGGTTCGAGACCGAGGAAGCGCAGAGCGCGGGCCTCTCCCAGATCCTCAACGACATCACGGGCACGAGCATCTGGGGCACCGTCCTCGCGGCGGGCGCCGTCATCTCGATCTTCTCGGTGACCCTCGTGACGCTCTACGGGCAGACCCGTATCCTGTTCGCCATCGGCCGTGACGGGCTCATCTCACGCAAGTTCACCAAGGTCGACGCCAAGACGATGGCACCGAACTTCAACACCATCGTCGTCGCGATCGTCGTCGCCCTCATCGCCGGGTTCGTCCCCTCGGACTACCTGTGGGACACCGTCTCGATCGGCACGCTCGTCGCGTTCTCGGTCGTGGCCCTGGGCGTCATCCTCCTGCGTCGCACGCACGCCGACCTCGAGCGCCCCTTCCGCATTCCGGGCTACCCCGTGACGCCCCTGCTGACCATCGCGGCCTGCGTGTGGATCCTCATCGGTCTGCCGATGACGACGTGGGTCATCTTCCTCGCCTGGCTCGCCATCGTGATGGCGTTCTACCTCGCGTACGGTCGTCGCAACGCGACACTGAACACGTACGTCGACCCCGAGGAGATCGCCGAGCCGCGCGGTAAGGAGGACCAGTGACCATCCTGCTGGCGTTCAGCCCTCACCAGGACGACACCGGGGCAGTGGAGCTCGCGTGCCAGCTCGCCCGGTCCAACAACGACTCGGTGCACGCCGTCACGGTGGTGCCGCAGGCCTGGCCGACGGCCGTCGCCGGTGACACCGATCGCGACTTCAAGCTGTGGGCGCAAGAGGAAGGTGAGTGGTCGGCATCCGCTGCCCGTGACGTGCTCGCAGAGCACCCGGACGTCGTCAGCGAGGCCAGCTGGTGCGCGGGGCGTTCCGTTCCCCAAGCCCTGCTCGACCGGGCGGCCGAGCTCGACGCAGGCCTCATCGTCGTCGGGTCCGGCGACGAGGGGCCGCACGGCAAGGTCTTCCTCACGAGCAAGACCGACCGGCTGCTGCACTCGTCCGGGGTGCCGGTGGCGATCGCGCCGCAGGGGTACTGGAGCGGGCCTACGGGGCGGGTCACCCGCGCCACCCTCGGGTTCCGTGGCGATGACGCCACGTGGTCGCTGCTCGACCGCGCCGCCGAGATCTGCCGCCGCGTCGATGCCTCGATGCGCCTGGTCACCTACGCCGTGCGCGGTCGCACCATGCGGCCCAGCACCGTCAGCGGAGCCGAGGAGATGGTGCACCAGCAGTGGATCCGCCAGGCCACCGCCGAGCTCAAGGAGGCAGTGGAGCACCTGCACTCCCTGGGGTTCACCGACGACCAGGTGTCCAGCGAGGTGGCCGTGGGGTCGTCGTGGGGCAGGGCCATGGATCGCCTCGAGTGGCACCGCGGCGACGTGCTCGTCGTGGGGTCGTCGTCGACGTCGTCGCTGCTCCAGCGGGTCTTCCTCGGGTCGAGCGCCGCGAAGATCGTGCGGAACTCCCCCGTGCCGGTGCTGGTCGTTCCGTAGCCGCTACCCCTGCTGCCGGCTCAGGTGCCCGGGAAGAGTGAGTGGTAGGCGTTGAGCGCGGGCTGACCACCGAGGTGGGCGAAGAGCACCGTCGAGTCAGCGGGGATGTCGCGGTCGCGCACGAGGTCGATGAGCCCGGCCAGTGACTTGCCCTCGTACACGGGGTCGGTGATCATCGCCTCGAGCTCGGCGCCCAGGCGCATGGCCGCCATCGTGGAGTCGACGGGGATGCCGTAGAGGTCGCCGGCCCAGCCGTCGAGCAGGGTGAACTCGTCGTCGCGCAGGTCGCGCCCGAGGTCGATGACCTCGGCCGTGTGCCGGGCGATGCGCTCGAGCTGGTCGCGAGTCTTGGCCAGGGTGGCCGAGGCGTCGATCCCGATGACCCGACGGCGCACCCCGGTGAGGTCCTCGAGCGCCGCGAACCCGGCGATCATCCCGGCGTGGGTCGAGCAGGTGACGGTGCACACGACGATGGTGTCGAAGAGGATGCCGAGCGTCTCCTCCTGCTCGGCGACCTCGAACGCCCAGTTCGCGAAGCCGACCCCGCCGAGCGGGTGCTCGGAGGCACCGGCGGGAATCGGGTAGGCGGTGCCGCCGCTCTCCTCGACCTCGCGCAGGGCGTCCTTCCACGAGTCGCGGATGCCGATGTCGAACCCGGCCGGGTCCAGGCGCGAGTCGGCGCCCATCATCCGGGAGAGCAGGATGTTGCCGACCTTGTCGTTGACCGGGTCGTCCCAGGGCACCCACTTCTCCTGCACGAGGCGGGCCTTGAGGCCCAGGTGGGCCGCGACCGCGGCGACGGCTCGGGTGTGGTTGGACTGGTAGCCACCGATGGACACGAGAGTGTCGGCGCCACTGGCGAGGACGTCGGGGACGATGTACTCGAGCTTGCGCACCTTGTTGCCACCGAACGCGAGGCCGCTGTTGACGTCCTCACGCTTGGCCCACACCTGGGCACC
>NZ_DAORSO010000117.1:3044-4442 GCF_035443565.1 Ornithinibacter sp.
ACGACGGGAGAGGCCTGGGTGCGGGTCTCGATGAGCCCGGGCGCCCACGGATGGCGCAGCAGCGCCGCCCTCGACGACAAAATCCGCGCCCGGATGCCGTGCCGCCAGTTCTCGTCCGGGCCGGCGGGTTCGATCTCGCCCACGACGTGGTCGACCATCGCGTCGAGGAGCTCGTCCTTGTTGGCCACGTGCTTGTAGAGCGCCATGGGGACGACGTCGAGGCGCTGGGCCAGGGTGCGCATGCTCAGCGCGTCGATGCCGACCTCGTCGGCGAGGGCCACCGCGGCCTCGACGACGTCGTGGCGCTGGAGCCGGGGGCGCTTGCTGCTTGACACGCGTACACCGTACACCTATGGTCATCGCATTCTTAGGTGTACGCCGTACACAACTGTCCGTGAAGGAGCCCCCATGTCCCCCACCCGACGCTCAGCCCTGGCCGCCGGGCTGCTCTACCTCGCGACGATCGTGTCCTCGATCCCCGCACTGGCCCTCATCCAGCCGATCCTCACCCAGCCCGACTACGTCCTCGGCGACGGGCCGCAGACCCGGGTGGTGCTCGGCATCGTCCTCGACCTCGTCAACGTCGCCGCGGCGATCGGCACGGCGGTGGCGCTCTACCCGATCATCCGTCGGCGACACCAGACGCTTGCCATCGGCTTCGTCGCCTCGCGGCTGCTCGAGGGCGCCACCCTGGGGATCGGCGCGCTGGCGCTGGTCGCGGTGGTGACCTTGCGACGCGACCCCGGCACGGCATCCGATGAAACCCTCGTCGCAGCATCCCAGTCGCTCGTCTCCTTGCGCGACGCCACGTTCCTGCTGGCGCCGGGGCTCCTCGCCTCGGTCAACGCCGCCCTGCTCGGCACCGCCCTGTACCGCGCCCGGCTCGTGCCGCGCGGCATCCCGCTGCTCGGCCTGATCGGCGCACCGCTGCTGTTCGCGAGCACGCTGGCGACGCTCGTCGGGGTGTTCGAGCAGCTGTCGCCGTGGAGTGTCGTCGCGACGCTGCCGATCTTCCTGTGGGAGCTCAGCCTGGGGCTGCACCTGACCTTGCGCGGAGTGACAGAGTTGGACCATGACGACTCCGCCCCCGCCCCCCGGCCTGACCGCACGCCCGCTGACGCCCACTGACCTCGACGAGGTGTATGCCGTCTACGCGGCCGACGAGGTCGCGGATGCCGGCCACCTCGCCATCGAGCCCGAGGACCTCGCCGGCGACTGGTCGCGGCCGAGCTTCGACCTGGCGCACGACAGCATCGGGCTCTTCGAGAACGGGCACGTCGTCGCGGCTGCCGAGGTTACTCGCGGCGGCACCCGGGCCGAGGGCGCCGTGCACCCCGACGTGCGCGGTCGCGGCATCGGCTCGTGGCTCGTGGACTGGACCGAGGCCCGGGCCCGCGA
>NZ_DAORSO010000117.1:4542-7296 GCF_035443565.1 Ornithinibacter sp.
GGGTGCCGCCACGGTGGGCCAGACGACACCCGAGGGCTCGGTCGCGCAGCGGCTGTTCTTGAACCGGGGGTACCGCCTGGGCCACACCTCGTGGGTGCTGACCCTGCCCGCCGGTGCGGAGATCGAGCAGCGGCCGCTGCCGCCGGGGTACACCCTCGGCCACTGCCCAGACGCACGGCGCGAGCGGGCCGCCTACGAGGTGATCCAGCAGGCGTTCGACGAGTGGGAGGGGCGCGAGCGGGAGAGCTACGCCGACTGGGCGGCGACGACGGTGCGGCGCCCCGGCACCCAGCCGTGGCAGCTGCGGATCGTCGAGCACGAGGGTGAGGTCGTCGGGGCCTCGTTCACGATCCTGGACATGCAGGCCACGGGCTACCTGCACCAGCTCGCGGTGGACCCTCGGCACCGCGGACAGGGACTGGCCCAGGCGATGCTGGCCGACGCCTTCGAGCGGGCCCGCGAGGAGGGCGCGACGCACAGCGAGCTGTCGACCGACTCACGCACGGGCGCGCTCGACCTCTACCGCAAGGTCGGCATGGAGGTCACGCAGACCTGGACGCACCTGGTGACCGACCTGCGCTGAGGTGCCTCAGGCCATGAGCGAGTGCACGAGCGTGACGTACTCGCTGCGTGCCTCCTCGGCGCTCAGGCCCTCCTGCTCGGCCCAGGCGTCGTACTTCGCCCGGCCGACGGGGTTGGTGAAGCCGGGGCGCTTGCCCGTGACGTCACCCTCGGTGGCCTGCTTGTAGAGGGCGTAGAGCTGAAGCTTGACGCTGTTGCCCGGGTCGACCACGAGGGTCTTGACCTGCTCGACTGCGGCGTGGAACTCGTCCTCGGAAGTCATGACGCAACTCTAGGGGTCAACCCCGTGGAGGTCAGGGGTTTCGCGGCTCAGCGGCGTGGTCAGCGACGCTTGAGCAGTTCCTCCGCGACCTGGACCGCATTCAGGGCCGCACCCTTGCGCAGGTTGTCACCGACGACGAACAGGTTCAGGCCCTTGCCCTCGGGGGCGGCCTGGTCGGCGCGCACGCGACCGACGAAGACCTCGTCGCGGCCCGTGGCCATGAGCGGGTTCGGGACGTCGGTGACGATGACGCCGGGCGCCTGGCCGAGAGCCTCGAGGGCCTGCTCGACGCTGATGTCACCGGCGAACTCGGCGTGGATCGCGAGGCTGTGGCCGGAGAACACCGGCACGCGCACGCAGGTGCCCGAGACGCGCAGGTCGGGCACGTGCAGGATCTTGCGCGACTCGTTGCGCAGCTTCTGCTCCTCGTCGGTCTCCAGCGAGCCGTCGTCGACGATCGAGCCGGCCAGCGGCACGACGTTGAACCCGACGCCCACGGCATACACCTGGGGCGCGGGAAGGGTGAGGGCTGACCCGTCGAGCGCGAGCTCCTTGGGGTCGCCTGCGGCGTAGCCGCCACGCAGCTGGCTGTCGAGCTCGGTGAGGCCGACACCGCCGGAGCCGGACACGGCCTGGTAGCTGCTCACGTGCAGTCGCACGAGCCCGGCGAGGTCGTGCAGCGGCTTGAGCACCGGCATCGCGGCCATGGTCGTGCAGTTGGGGTTGGCGACGATGCCCTTGGGGATGACGTCGAGGTCTTCGGGGTTGACCTCGGAGACGACGAGCGGGACGTCGGGGTCCTTGCGCCACGCGCTGGAGTTGTCGATGACGACGGCCCCGGCAGCGGCGACGCGGGGCGCCCACTCCTTCGACGTCGAGCCCCCGTTGGAGAACAGGGCGATGTCGAGGCCGGAGAAGTCCGCGGTCGCGGTGTCCTCGACGGTGATCTCGGTGTCGCCCCACGGCAACGTCGAGCCCGCGGAACGCGCGGACGCGAAGTAGCGGATCTGCTCGACCGGGAAGTTCCGCTCGTGCAGCAGGGTGCGCATGACGTTGCCGACCTGGCCGGTCGCTCCGAAGACTCCAATTCGCATGGGGTCCAGTCTAGAGAGCCGTCCGGATGCCGGTCGCTCCCGCCACCATGCGGGCGGCGCGCTCCCTCGCGAGAACCGAGAACAGGGAACCGCGCGTCTGTGATTGACCGCAAGCAGATACGGTGACGCGACCAACCCCGTTCGATCTGAAGGAACCTGACCTCATGGTGCAACTCGTGACGAGGTGGGCGATTCGCCTTGTGGTCGTCATTGCCGCCGTCGTGGTGGCTTTGGCAGGTTTCACGATGGTGAAGGACAAGGGGCTGCTCTCGCCCTTCGGGATCAACTCCGAGGGCCAGGACACACAGGTGATCCAGGCCGTTCAACGGGTCCAGGAAGTCGCCCTCCTGAAACTCGTCATCCAAGGGATCACCTCGGAGAAGGCTGAGAGGGAGTTGTTCGGCAAGAGCATCCCCGGTACTGGTCAGTCCGTCTTCCTGCAGTACGACTTCAATGCGAAGCTCGGGATCGACGGCGAAGACGTGACTGTCAGCAAGACCGGAGAGCACACGTACCTCGTCACCATCCCAACCTTCATGGTCATCGGCTACGACGACCCGACCTTCAAGGTTGCCACGGAGGATGGCGGCATCTTGAGCTGGGTCACCACGGACATCGACAAGGTCGACATGGTCAACGAGGTCTTCGACGAGGCCGCACAGAAGCAGTACCTCGAGGAGCAGCAGGACCAGCTCGAGGATCAGGCTGAACTCTTCTACTCCAGCCTGATCACCAGCATCGACCCCGAAGCCGTGACGACATTCGAGTTCCAGGACTAGGCAGGGAACAGGTCGGCCGCAGACGGTGGGCCATCGG
>NZ_DAORSO010000118.1:0-7265 GCF_035443565.1 Ornithinibacter sp.
GGGCTCGCCGCTGCCCAGCAGCTGACCCGTGCCGGCCACACCGTGGCCGTCTACGAGCGCGCCGACGCGCCCGGAGGCCTGCTGCGCTACGGCATCCCCGAGTTCAAGATGGAGAAGGCGGTCCTGGACCGCCGGATCGCCCAGATGAAGTCCGAGGGCACCCGCTTCCGCAACGGGGTCGAGATCGGCAAGGACCTCACGGCCGCCGACCTGCGCAAGCGGTTCGACGCCGTCGTCATCGCGACCGGCGCCACCGTGCCGCGCGACCTGCCCGTCCCCGGGCGTGAGCTCGACGGGGTCATGCAGGCGATGGACTTCCTGCCGCCCGCGAACCGGGTGGCCCGCGGCCAGCACGTCGACGGCCAGGTGACGGCCGAGGGCAAGGACGTCATCGTCATCGGTGGTGGTGACACCGGCGCCGACTGCATCGGCACCTCGCACCGCCAGGGTGCCCGGTCGGTGACCAGCCTGGAGATCATGCCGCAGCCCCCGGGCGAGCGGCCCGGGAACCAGCCCTGGCCCACCTACCCGATGACCTTCCGGGTCGCCTCGGCCCACGAGGAGGGTGGCGACCGCGTCTACGCCGTGTCGACGAGCGAGATCGTCGGTGACGAGCACGGCCGCGTCGCTGCTCTGCGCCTGCACGAGGTGCGCATGGGCGAGAACGGGTTCGAGAAGGTCGAGGGCACCGAGCGCGAACTGCCGGCGCAGCTTGTCCTGCTCGCGATGGGCTTCCTGGGCCCGCAGCAGGACCTGCTCGACCAGTTCGGGGTCGAGCGCGACGCCCGCACCAACGCGGCGCGCGACGACGCGTTCATGACCAACGTGCCCGGCGTCTTCGTCGCCGGTGACGCCGGTCGTGGGCAGTCGCTCATCGTCTGGGCGATCGCCGAGGGCCGGTCCGCGGCCAACGGGGTCGACGCCTGGCTGATGGGCAAGCCCTCCCGCCTGCCGCGCCCGGTCAACCCCACGGATCGCCCCCTGATGGCCTGAGGCCACACGACCCCGGGGGGACCACGCGGATGCCGTGTGGTCCCCTTCCGGGATGTGGCGCGCGTCACCAGCGGAAGCGTTTGCACCACTAGGCTGTACCCATGCGTCGCGCCAAGATCGTCTGCACCCTGGGTCCCGCCACCAGCTCCGCCGAGAACCTGCGGGAACTCGTCCGTTCCGGCATGGACGTCGCCCGGCTGAACCTCAGCCACGGCGACCACACCGACCACGAGCGCGTCTACCACGACGTGCGCAAGGCCAGCGACGCCATGGGGCGCGCCGTCGGCATCCTCGTGGACCTCCAGGGCCCGAAGATCCGCACGGCCCGCTTCGAGAACGGGCCGATCGAGCTGGTGCGGGGGGCGTCCTTCACCATCACCACCCGCGACGTGCCGGGCAACGAGGTCGAGGTCGGCACCACCTACGCCGGGCTGCCGGGCGACGTCTCCATCGGCGACCGCATCCTCATCGACGACGGCAAGCTGGCCCTCATCGCGACCGAGGTCACCGATACCGACGTCGTCTGCCAGGTGATCGAGGGCGGGATGCTCTCCAACAACAAGGGCATCAACCTGCCGGGCGTCGCCGTGTCGGTGCCGGCGATGTCGGAGAAGGACAAGGACGACCTGCGCTGGGCCCTGCGCATGCGGGTGGACATGATCGCGCTGTCGTTCGTCCGCAGCGCCGAGGACATCCTCGACGTCCACAAGATCATGGACGAGGAGGGTCTGCGCCTGCCCGTCATCGCCAAGATCGAGAAGCCGCAGGCGGTCGAGAACCTCGACGAGATCATCCGGGCCTTCGACGGTGTCATGGTGGCCCGCGGTGACCTCGGCGTCGAGATGCCCCTCGAGGAGGTCCCCCTCGTGCAGAAGCGCGCCTGCGAGATCGCGCGGCGCCGCGCCAAGCCCGTCATCGTCGCCACCCAGGTGCTCGAGTCGATGATCGACAACGCCCGCCCCACCCGCGCCGAGGCCTCGGATGCCGCGAACGCCGTCCTCGACGGTGCCGACGCGCTGATGCTCTCGGGGGAGACCAGCGTCGGCAAGCACGCCTTCGCGGCGGTGCGCACGATGGCCCGCATCATCGAGAACACCGAGGACCACGGGCTGCACCGCATCCGTCCGCTCGGCACCCGCCCGAGCTCCAAGGGCGGCGCGGTCACCGCAGCCGCCGCCGACATCGGTGAGCTGCTCGGGGTCAAGTTCCTCATCACGTTCACCGAGAGCGGCGACTCCACGCGCCGTCTGTCCAGGGTGCGCCCGCGCATCCCGATGCTCGCGTTCACCCCCAACCAGTGGACCCGCAGCCAGCTCGCCCTGACCTGGGGTGTCGAGACCTTCCTCGTCGGCAAGGCCAAACACACCGACGAGATGGCGATGCAGGTCGACGAGGTGCTCCTCGCCGCCGGCCGGGTTCTCGAGGGCGACACCGTGATCATCGTCGCGGGCTCGCCCCCCGGCATCCCGGGCTCCACGAACGCGTTGCGCGTGCACCGCGTCGGCGACGCCAAGAACCGCGTGGCCCCGGCCTACAGCGAGCTCTGAGCCCGAGCGGCGACCAGCCAGCATGCCGCACGCCGGTATGCTGGTCACGCCCCGGCCGGGGTGGTGGAACGGCAGACACGGAGCACTCAAAATGCTCTGCCCGCAAGGGCGTGCGGGTTCGAGTCCCGCTCCCGGCACATGAGTGAGACCAGTCCTGTCCCGGTTGCCCCCGCGGCTGCGCCGTCCGGTCCGACCAAGCGCGTGCTCGTCGCCGAGGACGAGGCCATCATCCGGCTCGACCTCGCCGAGATGTTGACCGAAGCCGGCTACGAGGTGGTGGGTCAGGCCAGCGACGGTGAGCAGGCTGTCGCCCTGGCCGCGTCGTTGAAGCCGGACATCGTCATCATGGACGTCAAGATGCCGGTGATGGACGGGATCAGCGCGGCCGAACAGATCGGCAAGGAGCGGCTCTGCCCGGTCGTCATGCTCACTGCGTTCAGCCAGACCGAGCTCGTCGAGCGGGCGCGTGACGCGGGCGTCATGGCCTACATCGTCAAACCGTTCACGGCCAGTGACGTCACGCCCGCCCTGGACATCGCGTTGTCGCGCTGGGCCGAGCTGAAGACCCTCGAGGCCGAGGTCGCCGACCTCGGCGACCGGTTGGAGACCCGCAAGGCCGTCGACCGGGCCAAGGGGGTGCTCATGACCAAGCTGAAGATCACCGAGGCCGACGCGTTCCGGTGGATCCAGAAGACCGCGATGGACCGCCGGATGAGCATGCGCGAGGTCGCCGACGCCGTCGTCGCCGGCATGGAGAAGGCCTGACCCCAGCGCTTCGTCAGCGCAGCCAGATCACCAGCTGGGTGAGCAGCGGCGCGACGATCAGGGCCGGCAGCATGTCCCCCACGGGGATGTCCCGGATGCGCAGCAGCCGCAACGCGATCCCGGCGAGCATCAGCCCACCAGTGGCGGTGAGGGCCGAGATGTGGGCATCGGGCACGAGGTCGCCGAGCAGCACCCCGACGACGGTGAGCGCACCCTGCACGACGAGCACCGACACGGCTGAGAGCAGCACCCCCACGCCGAAACTGGCCGCGAACGCCAGGGCGGCGAAACCGTCGAGCACCGCCTTGAGCGCCAGCTGGTCGATGCCGCGGCCGAGACCGTCGTTGAGGGCGCCGAGGATCGTGAGCGGGCCCACGCAGAACAGCAGGGATGCCGTGAGCCACCCTTCGATGAACCGCTCGCGGGATGCGTGGTCGCTTCCCCCCTCGATGCTCGAATCCTTCGACCGACGCGACACCCAGCCCTGGATCGTTCCGGCGAGCCCCTCGAGACGCTCCTCGATGCGCAGCATCGATCCGGTGATCGAGCCGATGAGCAGCGACCCGAGGACGATGAGCACCGGGAAGCCGGACCCGACCGCGTCGCTGAGGGCGACGTCGGTGACGGCCATCGCTGACAGGCCTGCCACGAGCAGGGTGACCAGGCCGAGCACATCGGTCACGACCGAGCGCGTGTGCTCGCGCAGACGGTGCCCGACGGCCATCCCGAGACCCGCCCCGATGAGGACGGTGAGGACGTTGAGGGCGGTCCCGGCACCGGGAAAGAGCGAAGTCACCGCCGCAGCCTACGAGGGTCGTCCACAGGTGCTCGTCGGGGGGTTCCGTCCGGGCTCGCCGGGGTCTAGGGTCGGTGGCCGCAGGGGTAACCTCTTTGCCTGTGGCGCACTCGCGCCCGCTGCGATGTCCGAGGAGGCGATGTGGCCAGACGCACGGTGGATGTGATGCCCGTGGACCGCGACGACCTGCGGGACGTCATGGGGCTGTGGCTGGCTGCCAGGGTCGACAGCGGTTCGAGCAAGGAGGCCGCTGGTCGGGCCCTCACCGACGGTCGGCTCAGCACGGCGCTGCGTCGACCCGGCGTCCACTCCTTCGTCGCCCGGATGGACGGCGAGCCCGTCGGCTACGCCATCGCCAGCGAGAACCCGTTCGGCCTCAGCCCCCAGGCCGAGCTCGCCATCGAGCAGCTGTGGGTCGGGCCTGACGCACGGCGCCACGGGGTGGCCAAGTCGCTCCTCGCGGCCGTGCTGTCCACCGCCGAGCGGTCCGGGTGCGAGGTCGTGGTCTCGAACGTGCCGACGGCCAGCCGCGACGCCAACCGCTTCTTCGCCCGCCTGGGCTTCGCGTCGGTCATCACCCGTCGGGTCGTCTCCACGAGTGCGCTGCGTCGCAAGCTGGCTCCGGAGAGTGTCGAGACCGGCCACGAGCTGCTGCGCCGCCGCCGCTCACTGCGCAGCCGGGCCTTCCCGGCGGCATCCCGTCAGTTCTGACCCGACGGTCAGGCGCCCGGGGCGGCATCCCTGATCAGGCACGTGATCCGGCTCGTGCAGGTGCGCGCGCCGGTGTCGTCGGTGACGACGATCTCGTAACACGCAAGGGTGCGCCCCAGGGAGATGGGCGTCGCGACCCCGGTGACCAGACCGGAGCGGGCTGCCCGGTGGTGCGTGGCGTTGATGTCGAGGCCGACGACGGCCTTGCCGGGCCCGGCGTGCAGGGCCGCCCCGATCGAGCCCAACGTCTCGGCGAGCACGACCGAGGCGCCCCCGTGCAGCAGGCCGTAGGGCTGGGTGTTGCCCTCCACCGGCATCGTGGCGACCAGTCGCTGCGCTGACGCCTCGACGATCTCGATGCCCATCCGGTGCATCAGGGAGTTCGGGTTCATCGCCCGCATCGCCTCGACACCGGCCGGCACGTCGGTGGGGTGCTCGGGGGTGCGGTCGTGGGTGGGCTGCGTGGCGTCGGGGCTGTCGGTCATGGTGGATAGGCTGCCACGCGTGAAGCTTCTCCTCCTCGACGGACACTCGCTGGCCTACCGTGCGTTCTTCGCCCTGCCCGCGGAGAACTTCTCCACGAGCACCGGGCAGCACACCAATGCCGTGTACGGGTTCACGTCGATGCTCATCAACGTGCTGCGCGACGAGGCCCCCACGCACGTCGGGGTGGCGTTCGACGTCTCCCGCAAGACGTTCCGCGCCGCCGAGTACCCGGAGTACAAGGCAGGGCGCTCGGCGACCCCGACCGAGTTCTCGGGCCAGGTCCCGCTGCTGCACGAGGTGCTCGACGCGCTGCGCATCCGGCACGTCGGCATCGAGGGGTACGAGGCGGACGACGTCATCGCCACGCTGACCCACCGCGCGGTCGAGCAGGGCCACGAGGTCGTCATCTGCACGGGTGACCGCGATGCGTTCCAGCTGGTCTCCGACAAGGTCACCCTGCTCTATCCGGTGCGGGGGGTCTCCGAGGTGTGGCGGATGGATCCGGCCGCGGTCACCGAGAAGTACCTCGTGCCCCCTGAGCGCTACAGCGACCTCGCGGCGCTGGTCGGCGAGTCCAGCGACAACCTGCCGGGTGTCCCGGGGGTCGGGCCGAAGACCGCGGCCAAGTGGCTCGGACAGTACGGCGACCTCGCCGGCATCGTCGCCCACGTCGACGAGATCAAGGGCAAGGCCGGCGAGAACCTGCGGGCGCACCTCGACGGGGTGCTGCGCAACCGCCGGCTCAACAAGCTCGTCGACGACCTCGACCTGCCGCTCGGCATCGACGACCTCCAGCGCGCGTCGTGGGACCGCGAGGAGGTGCACCGGGTCTTCGACGGTCTGGAGTTCCGCGTCCTGCGTGACCGCCTCTTCGCCACCTTCGACGTCGAGGCCGACGAGGTAGAGGGCGGCTTCGAGCTCGAGGGCGAGGTCGTGCACGCGGACGGGCTCGCGCTGCGCTTCGGCGAGGGTGCCCACGGGCGCCAGGTGCCCCACGGCGTCGTCGTCACCGGCCACTACCGCAGCGGTTCGGGGGATGCCGGTGCCGTCGCCTTCGCGGGTGCCGACGGCGTCACCGGGTACGTCGACCTCACCACCCTCACGCCGGAGCAGGACGAGGCCCTGGCGTCGTGGCTCGCCGACCCGGAGTCGCCCAAGGTGCTCCATGACGCCAAGGAGCAGCTGCAGGCGTTGTCGACGCGGGGTCTGACCCTGGCCGGCATCACCTCGGACACCGCACTGGCGGCGTACCTCGTGCGCCCGGACCAGCGCTCCTACGACCTCGAGGACCTCGTCGTGCGGCACCTCGGCCGAGAGCTGAAGGCGCAGGAGGCCGCCGGCGAGCAGGGCATGCTCGACTTCGCGCCCGACGACGACACCTCCGAACGTGAGGCCATGGTTCGCGCCCGCGCGGTGCTCGAGCTCTCCGAGGTGCTGGGGGAGCGGCTCGAGGAGACCGGTGGCACCGACCTGCTGCGCGACCTCGAGCTGCCCCTCGTCGACATCCTGGCGCGCATGGAGCGCACCGGCATCGCCGTCGACGAGGACGCGCTCACCGCCCTGGAGGCCGACTTCGCGGCGAAGATGCGCCAGGCCCAGCTCGACGCCTATGAGGCCATCGGGCGCTCGGACGTCAACCTCGGCAGCCCCAAGCAGCTGCAGGAGGTGCTCTTCGACCAGCTGGGCATGCCGAAGACCAAGCGCACCAAGACCGGCTACACCACCGATGCCGATGCGCTCGCCGACCTCTTCGCCAAGACCGAGCACCCGTTCCTCGAGGCGCTGCTGCGCCACCGAGACACCAGCCGCCTGCGGGTCACCGTCGAGGGGCTCATCAAGTCGGTGGCGCCCGACCGGCGCATCCACACGACCTACATCCAGACCATCGCGGCCACCGGGCGGCTCAGCTCGACCGACCCGAACCTGCAGAACGTGCCGATCCGCACCGAGGAGGGGCGCCGCATCCG
>NZ_DAORSO010000119.1:0-7133 GCF_035443565.1 Ornithinibacter sp.
GCCGGGCCGATGCCGTCGGCGAGGTCGCGCTCGGTGGTCGGGCAGAAGCACGCGGTCGTGCGGGTGTCGGCGAGCAGCTCGATGTCGCGATCGCTGAGGTGGGTGGCGTGCACGGCCGTCGTGGCAGGGGTCAGCAGCCCCTCGCGAGCGAGCAGCTCGGTCGGCGAGCACCCGTGGAAACCCTGGCAGGCGGCGTTCTCGCCCGGCTGCTCCGACAGGTGCACGTGCAGCGGTCGCTCCCCGAGCGCGGCGAACTCGCCGACGGCCGCCAGGTCGTGGGCCGGCACGGCGCGCACCGAGTGCACCGCGGTGCCGATGCGGCTGGTCGCGTCGTCGGCGAGCAGGTCGACGCGCTGCGCCCAGGCACCGACGCTGCCGTCGCTGAAGCGTTGCTGCACCTCGTCCAGGGGCAGGTGGCCGTCGGCGGTGAGCCCACCCTCGAGGTAGACCGTGTCGAGCAACGTGATCCGGATGCCGGCCGCGCGCGCCGCGTCGAGGAGCGCCACCCCCATCGCGTTCGGGTCGTCGTACCGGCGACCACCGGCCGCGTGGTGGAGGTAGTGGAACTCCCCGACGACGGTGAACCCGGCGAGGACCATCTCGGCGAAGACCGCCGTGGCCAGGGCCTGGTAGGTCTGCGGGTCGAGGCGGTGGGTCACGGCATACATCGCCTTGCGCCACGTCCAGAAGTTGCCGCCGTCGTCGTGGGTGCGTCCGCGCAGCGCCCGGTGGAAGGCGTGGCTGTGGCCGTTCGCGAGGCCGGGCAGGGTGACGCCGTGCACGACGACGTCGCCCGGTCGGGCGGGCTCACCGGGTGTGACGGCGGCGACCCTGCCCTCGGCCACCTCGACGCGCACCGAGCGGCGGATGCCGTCGGGCAGGGCGGCGTGTTCGCACCAGTAGGTGTTCACGCGGCGGGTCCTTCCGCCTGCTCGTCGGTCGCGTCACCGCGCACGGCGTCCGCCCCGGCGAGGTCGCTGACCACGTCGGCGAGTGCCAGCACCCCGGCGACGCAGTCGTCGGCCGACGCCCACTCGTCGGGTGAGTGCGACACCCCTGTCGGGTTGCGCACGAACAGCATGGCGGTGCGGATGCCGTCGTTCGCGAGGATTCCGGCGTCGTGTCCCGCGCCCGTCCCGATCACCGGGACGCCGCCCAGCCGCGCCGCCATCTGCTGCGCGAGGGCCGGGTCGAACATCGTCGTCGGGGTCCAGGACTCCTGGGTGACGAGCCCGTCGAAGTCGGCGACGACGGCCCCGACGTCCGCGACGACCCGCCGCACCGCATCCGCATCGGCGCCGCGCGCATCGAGCCAGCCCGTGGCGCCGCTGGCGATCGCGTTGACACCGCCCGGCACGACGTTGACCTTGCCCACCGTGGCGACGCAGCCGTGCTGGGTGGCGGCCCGGCGGGCGGCGATGATCATGGCGGCGAGGCCGAGCATGGCGTCCTCGCGGTCCTCGAGGCGGGTGGTGCCGGCGTGGTTGGCCTCGCCGGGGAGGTCGACGCGCCACCGACCGTGGGGCCAGATGTCGCTGCCCACACCGACGGCGTGGCCGAGGTCGACGAGGCGGCGACCCTGCTCGACGTGCAGCTCGACGAAGGTGCCGATCCGGGCGAGCGTCTCGTCGTCGCGCCCGAGCGTGCCGGGGTCGCGCCCGGCAGCTCGCATCGCCTCGGCCATCGAGGTGCCGTCACGGTCGGTCAGGCCACGGGCTCTGTCCGCACCGAGGACGCCGGTGATGACGCGCGAGCCCGCGCAGGCGACCCCGAAGCGGGCGCCCTCCTCGTCGACGAAGTTCACCGCGCCGATGGGGCGGGTCGGGGTGAAGCCGGTCGCCCGCAGGTGGTCGATGGCCGCGAGGGCGCCGACGACGCCGAGCGGGCCGTCGAACGCGCCGCCGTCTGGAACCGAGTCCAGGTGTGACCCGATGACCACCCCGGGGTCACCCGCGGCGACGGCTGCGTCGGGGTCACCCCACCAGGCCCACTGGTTGCCCATCCGGTCGGTGGTCACGTCGAGACCGCGCTGCTGGCACTGGGCGGTGAACCACTCGCGCAGGTCGTGGTCCTCCCTGGTCCAGGCGAATCGGTTGTAGCCGCCGGTGTCGCGGGAACGACCGATGTCGTGCAGGTCCTGCCACAGTCGTCGGAAGCCGTTCACGGCCGGGCTCGGGGGGCCGACCGCACCCCCGGGGCTCGCCATCGTGACCATGGGTCCATTGGACCAACTCCGGCGCCGTCGCGGGGGCGCAAGAGCGGTGGACTTGTCTCGGGTGCCAGACGAGCGGCCCCTCCGCCGTCGCCGGGTCGGGCCGTACTCTGGGCCGATGACGACGTCAGGCGAGGGCCGAGCGCAAGATGCGCTGACGGCATCCGGGATCGTTTTCTCCATCACGCGACACGGGCGCGTGGGATCGCTGGCCGAGGCGGCCGCCGCTCGCGGGGTCGAACCGCGCGACATCGTCAAGACGCTCGTGGTGCGGCGCGGCGAGGGCGACTTCCTGTTCGTGCTCGTGCCGGGCGACCGGGAGATCTCGTGGCCCAAGCTGCGCGCGTACCTCGGCGTGAACCGCGTGTCGATGCCGGATGCCGCGACGGCCCTCGAGGTCACGGGGTACGAGCGCGGCACGATCACTCCGTTCGGCTCGACGACGGCCTGGCCGGTCATCGCCGACGTGAGCATGACCGGGCGCAGGGTGTCGCTCGGGGCGGGGGCACACGGTGTCGCGGCGACGGTTGAGGCGGATGCCGCGCTGGTCGCCCTGAGTGCCGACGTCGCCGACATCACCGACCCCCTCCAGAACTGACTGATTGCACTGCAGCCACCCGGATCCGGGTGGCTGCAGTGCAATCAGTCGCGGAGGGGATCAGGACTCGCGCATCGGGATGCGGACACCCTGCTCGGCGGCGGTGCGCTCGGCGATGTCGTACCCGGCATCGACGTGCCGGATGACACCCATGGCCGGGTCGTTGGTCAGCACGCGCTCGAGCTTCTGCGCCGCGAGGTCGGTGCCGTCCGCGAGCGAGACCTGACCGGCGTGCAGCGAGCGGCCGATGCCGACGCCGCCACCGTGGTGGATCGAGACCCACGACGCGCCGGATGCCGTGTTGACGAGCGCGTTGAGCAGCGGCCAGTCGGCGATCGCGTCGGACCCGTCGAGCATCGACTCGGTCTCGCGGTAGGGGCTGGCCACCGAGCCGGTGTCGAGGTGGTCGCGGCCGATGACGATCGGGGCCTGGACCGCACCGGTGCGCACGAGGTCGTTGAACGCCAACCCGGCCTTGTCGCGCTCACCCTGGCCGAGCCAGCAGATCCGCGCCGGCAGGCCCTGGAAGGCGATGCGCTCCTGCGCGCCGCGGATCCACTTGTGCAGGCGGTCGTTGTCGGGGAACAGGTCGAGCACGGCCTTGTCGGTGACGGCGATGTCCTTGGGGTCACCCGAGAGGGCGGCCCAGCGGAACGGGCCCTTGCCCTCGCAGAACAGCGGCCGGATGTAGGCCGGCACGAAGCCGGGGAACTCGAACGCCCGCTCGTAGCCGCCCTGACGGGCCTCGTCACGGATCGAGTTGCCGTAGTCGAAGACCTCGGCGCCGGCGTCCTGGAACTCGACCATCGCCTTGACCTGCTTGGCCATCGAGGCCCGGGCGCGGTCGGTGAACTCCTCGGGCTTCTTCTCGGCGAGCTCGGCCCACTCCTCCAGCGCCACACCCTCGGGCAGGTAGGACAGCGGGTCGTGGGCGCTGGTCTGGTCGGTGACGATGTCGATCGGCACGCCGCGGCGCAGCAGCTCGGGGAAGATCTCGGCAGCGTTGCCGACGACCCCGACCGACCAGGCGCGACGCTCGGCCTTGGCGCGCAGCACCTTCTCGACGGCGTCGTCGAGGTCGTGGGCGACCTCATCGAGGTAGCGGTGGTCGACGCGGCGGTGCAGGCGGGCGGGGTCGACGTCGACCACGAGGCAGACGCCCTCGTTCATGGTGACCGCGAGCGGCTGGGCGCCACCCATGCCGCCGCAGCCGCCGGTGAGGGTCAGGGTGCCGGCCAGGGTGCCGTTGAACCGCTTCTCGGCCACCGCGGCGAAGGTCTCGTAGGTGCCCTGGACGATGCCCTGGGTGCCGATGTAGATCCACGACCCGGCCGTCATCTGGCCGTACATCGTGAGGCCAAGGTGCTCGAGGCGGCGGAACTCTGGCCAGGTCGCCCAGTCGCCGACGAGGTTGGAGTTGGCGATGAGCACGCGCGGCGCCCACTCGTGGGTCTGCATGACGCCGACCGGGCGGCCCGACTGAACGAGCATCGTCTCGTCGGCCTTGAGCGTGGTGAGGGTGCGGACCATGGCGTCGAAGGACTTCCAGTCACGCGCGGCCCGGCCGGTGCCGCCGTAGACGACGAGGTCGTCGGGGCGCTCGGCGTTCTCGGGGTCGAGGTTGTTCATGAGCATCCGCAGGGGGGCCTCGGTCGACCACTGGCGGGCCGTGAGGGTGGTGCCGCGGGGGCTGCGTACGGGGCGGGCGCCGTCCATGGGGGTCTCCTTCGAGTCGGGGTCGCTGGCTTCTGCTCACCACTGTCCCGCCGGCGACCCCGCGCCAGAAGGGGGTGAGCGCCGGTGTCGTCTGGGATCCGAGACGGCGAGGCCGTGTCTACCTCAGGGTGGCGAGGAGGTCGCGCCGCAGCATGGCGGTCGCCTGGGTACGGGCCCCGACCAGGGCAGCCTCATGGGTACAGGCGGGCGCCCGCAGCGCCACGGTCCTCGGCGCCGCCACGAGGGCTGTTCGCGCAGCCTCAAGCACCACCGGGTCGCTGCCCCACTCCCCGCCGACGACGACCTCACCGGGGTCCGCCAGGGCGATGACCGCGGTCAGTGCGCCGGCGATGGCCGCCCCGAGGGAGGCGCGAAAGGCGGCTCCCGCACGGCCGCCGGCGTTGGCACGCGCGATCAGGGCCTCGACGTCGACGGCCGCGCTGTCGGCTCGGCGCAGGCCCACGGCGGCGAAGAACTCGGTGAACGTCACCGCCCGGCCTCTGCGGTCACGGGTCATCACGTGGGCGATCTCGCCGGCGAGGCCCCCGTGCCCACGCAGCACCACACCGTCGGCGACGACCGCGCAGCCCAGACCCGCTCCGAGGTGCAGGTACGCGAAGTCGCCGCCCCCCGCCTCCGCGCGAGCGGCCCAGTTCACGTCGTTGTCGACGACGACCTCGCCCGACACGAAACCGCTCAACTCGCCGACCGGGTCGAACTCCCCGATGAGGAACGGGGAGTCGGGCAGGTGCACCAGGCGACCGGTCACACGATCGACGGGGTCGGCCGCGCTGACGACGGCCAAGGACGGCGTGGGCGTGCCACCGGTGACGGTTACCGACACGGCCTCGGATGCCGCCGCCTTCAGGGCGCGTCGCACCGTCGCCGGCCGCGTCGGGGCGGTCAACAACCGCTGGGTTCGTGCGTGGACGTGGCCCCGGACATCCACGCTCTCGACCGTCACGGCATGCGGGGCGATGTCGACGACGAGGGCGCCGGGAAGCGCCGGCGAGAGCGCGAAGTAGGAGCCCGAGCGGCCCCGACCGGTGGTGCGCTCACCGGTGTCGAGCACGAGCCCCGCCGCGACGAGGCGCCGCACGCTCTCCGAGACCGTGGGCTTGGAGATGCCGGTGAGCTCGGCAAGCTCTGTTCTCGTCAGGCGCGGGTGGTCGATGAAGGCACCCAGCACGTGCTCGTCCGACAGCGAGCGGAGCAGGTCGAGGGACGGCATCACCGTGGTCACGCCGGCAGTCTAATAAGGACTCTTGCCAAAACGCAGGATCGCGGCTAATCTCATTTGTAAGGAGTCCTACCAATAGGAGTTGACGCGGATGTCCGTCCAGACCCAGAGCACCGACCTTGGCCTCGCCGAGCCGACCCGAGCGACCACGCCTGCGGACCCGCTGCCTCCCCTACCCCACTGGGAGAGCACGCCCGGGGACCTGGGTGAGGCCATCCGCGAGGTCAAGGTTGCGCTGCGGGCGCGCATCGAGGCCTCCGGCCGCACGGTCGAGGAGGTCTTCGCCGTCATCGAGGCACGCGTGACCGAGCAGGTCGAGGCCATCGAGGCCGCCCTTGCTGCGGGCGAGAACGTGTGGCCCGTCATCGACTACGCCGACATCGAGTCGGGCGCCGTGACCACGGAGCAGCTCGAGGCGCTGCACCGCCGTGGCTGCCTCGTCGTGCGTGGCCACTTCCCCCGCGAGCAGGCCCTGGAGTGGGATGCCGGGATCGTCGACTACGTCGAGAGCAACCAGTTCTTCGAGAACTACCGCGGGCCCGGTGACGACTTCTTCGGCACGGTCGGCTCCAAGCCCGAGATCTACCCCGTCTACTGGTCCCCAGCCCAGATGCAGGCTCGCCAGAGCGAGCGGATGGCCCGCGTGCAGGCGTTCCTCAACGCCCAGTGGGTCAGCGAGTCCGACGGCGTCCAGTGGTTCGACCCCGCGCGCGACTCCCTCTACCCCGACCGCATCCGACGCCGCCCGCCGGGAGTCGACTCAGCCGGCCTGGGCTCCCACCTCGACCCCGGCACCCTCGACCTGTGGATGACGACGGCCTACCAGCAGGCCTTCGGGCACCTGTTCGACGGCACGGTCGAGCAGTACGACCCGTGGGACTCCGCCCACCGCACCGCCGGCCCGCAGTACTCCGGCTCGACCATGTGCTCGGCCTTTCGGACCTTCCAGGGCTGGACGGCCCTGTCCGACATGGACCACGACCAGGGGGTGCTGCAGACCGTGCCGATCCCCGAGGCAATGGGTTACCTCATGCTGCGCCCGCTGCTCGATGACGTCGCCGACGACGACATGTGCGGGGTCACGACGGGGCAGGTGTTCCCCGCCAACGAGAAGTGGCACTCGCTCCTGCTTCGCGCCATGGCCGGCATCCCCGACGTGCGCGCCGGCGACTCCGTCTGGTGGCACGCCGACATGATCCACAGCGTGGCGCCAGTGCAGGACCAACAGGGCTGGGGCAACGTCATGTACATCCCGGCCGCACCCTGGTGCCCCCGCAACGAGGTCTACAGCGAGCACGTGCGCGAGGCGTTCCTCACCGGGTCCAGCCCGAGCGACTTCCCCGAGGAGCACTACGAGCGCGAGTGGC
>NZ_DAORSO010000120.1:0-7070 GCF_035443565.1 Ornithinibacter sp.
TCCTCGGCGCCGGGATCGCGGCAACCGCGATCGCAGCCCTCGTCGCGGGCACCCCGGCGATGGCCAAGGACAAGAACACCCCGCCGATGGCTGGAAACGGTCAGGGCCCGCTGCAGTCCGTCCAGTTGCTGTCCTTCAACGACTACCACGGCCACCTCGAGGCCACCGACACGTACGGTGCCGCCAGGATCCCCGCCGGTGGTGCCGAGCACCTCGCGGGCGCGCTCAAGAGCCTGCGTGCGGAGGCACCCAAGGGCCGCTCGCTCACTGTCGCTGCCGGGGACCTCATCGGCGGCTCGACGTTCATCTCCGGCGCCTTCCACGACGAACCGTCGGTGGAGAGCCTCAACGCGATGGGGCTCGACGTCAGCAGCGTCGGCAACCACGAGTTCGACGAAGGCACCGACGAGCTGTTGCGCATGCAGAAGGGCGGCTGCCACCCGGTCGACGGGTGCTACTTCCCCGACGAGCCGTACGCCGGCGCCGACTTCCCGTGGCTTGCCGCCAACGTCGTGAAGAAGGACGACGGCAAGACCCTCCTGCCAGGGACGTGGGTCAAGAACGTCGACGGCATGAAGATCGGGTTCATCGGGATGACCCTGGAGGCCACGCCGACCCTGGTCAACCCGTCCGGTGTGTCCACCGTCGATTTCAAGGACGAAGTCGAGACAGCCAACGCCCAGGCCGCGGCCCTCAAGCGGCAGGGCGTGAAGTCGATCGTCGTCCTCCTTCACGAGGGCGGCTACCAGACCGGCGGTCTCAGTGAGTGCAAGGAGGCGTCCGGGCCGATCGTCGAGATGGCGGGAACGATGTCTGCCGACATCGACGCGCTCATCACCGGGCACACCCACCAGCCGTACATCTGCTCGATCCCCGACCCGGCCGGCAAGCCGCGTCTCGTGACCAGCGCCGCCTCCTACGGCCAGGTCGTGACGGAGACCAACCTCGTCATCGACCGTCGCACCGGTGACGTCAACCGTGCCGCAACGAGGGCGAGGAACATCCTCGTCGAGCACAGCGTCTTCACGCCCGATGCTGCCCAGAGCGAGATCATCGCCAAGTGGAACGTTCTCGCCGCGCCGCTCAAGGGACTCGTCATCGGCAACCACCTCCAGCCGATCACCGGAGACGCCAACAGCAACCGCGCGATCGAGACCCCGATGGCCAACCTCGTCGCGGACGCGATCCTCGACAACACCACGTCACTCGGGGCGCAGGTCGCCCTGATGAACGTTGGTGGCGTGCGGGCCAGCCTGAACAAGATCTCGTACGGCGAGGCCGACGGCGAGATCACCTACGCTGAGGCGTTCGACATCGCGCCTTTCGGCAATGTCTACGTGGCCCTCGACCTCACCGGGGCCCAGCTGAAGCAGGTGCTCGAGCAGCAGTATCAGCCGGTACCGGCACGCGGCTCCCGCCCGATGCTCGCCATGGGCGTGTCCGACGGGTTCAGCTACACGTGGGACGCCACGAAACCGCAGGGCTCGCGCGTCGTTCCCGGCTCGATGAAGCTGAACAACGTCGCCATCGGTGACACCGAGACCGTGCGCGTCGGCACGCTGAACTTCCTCGCCGACGGAGGCGACCTGTTCACCGCATTCAAGAGCGGCACGAACGTCGTCGGAGGTATCGGTGACCTGGAGGGCCTGGTGGCCTACTTCAAGACCCATCCGGACCTGACCCCACCGGGTGACCGGATCGCGGGACTCTGACCGACCGGTCGCCCCAGCAGTGCCGCGAGGGCCGCACTCCCGTCAGGGGGTGCGGCCCTCGCTCGTCGCGCCCTCACCCAGCGTCCGGCACGTTGGCGGCTGGGGGCGCCAAGCTGCCGGACGCTGCGACCCGCATACAGTGACGCCCATGCCGAGCCCCGCCCCGCCGTCGCCCCCGACCCCCGAGCGCCGGCCCCACGTGCGCGAGCACCACGGCGACTCGTTCGAGGACCCCTACGCCTGGATGGCCGACCTCGAGGACCCCGCACTGCTCGCCCACCTCGAGGCCGAGAACGCCTACGCCTCCGACCGCACGACCCACCTCGAGGGTCTGCGCGGTGAGCTCTTCGAGGAGATCCGCTCGCGCGTCAAGGAGACCGACCTGTCCGTGCCGGTCGCGAGCGGCCCGTGGTGGTACTTCTCGCGCACCGTCGCGGGCCGGCAGTACGCCTCGCACGTGCGCGTCCCCCTCACCGATGCCGCCCAGCGCCCCGACCCCGAGGCGGATGCCGTGGCGGGCGAACAGGTCGTCGTCGACGGCAACCTCGAGGCCGGCGACAGTGAGTTCTTCTCCCTCGGGGCGATGACCGTCAGCGCCGATCACCGGCTCGTCGCGTTCGCGGTCGACACCGCAGGCGACGAGCGTTTCGACCTGGTCATCCGCGACATCGGCACGGGTGAGGTGCTCGACAGGTCGGTCACGGGGATCGGCTACGGCGTCGAGCTGAGCCTGGACGGCACCTTCGTCTTCTACACGCGTCTCGACGAGGCCTGGCGCCCGCACCAGCTGTGGCGGCACCGCGTCGGCGGCGACCCGGCCGACGACGTGCTCGTCTACCAGGAGGATGACGAGCGTTTCTGGATGGGCATCGGGTCAAGTCGTGACGAGCGTTGGCTCATGCTGGGTCTGGGCTCGAAGACGACGTCCGAGGTGCACCTGCTGGACTCGGCGGACCCGGAAGGTGAGTGGCGTGTCGTCGCGCCGCGCCGCGAGGGCATCGAGTACGACGTCGAGCCGGCCGGTGACCGGCTGCTCATCGTCCACAACACCGACACCCCGGACGCCGACCTCGCGTGGGCGCCGATCGACGCGACGAGCCACGAGCAGTGGGTTGCGTTCCTGAACTCGACCGACGGTGAACGGTTCGTCTCCGTCGACGCGTTCGACACGGCATCCGTGCTCTCCCTGCGCAGCGGCGGCCTGACCGCCCTGCGGGTGCTTCCCCGCGACGCGTCGAGCGACTCGGGGCACGCCGCCGGCTGGGACGTCACCGTCGACGCCCCCGTGCACTCGATCGGGCTCGGCGACAACCCCGAGCCCGGGCAGACGTCGGTCCAGGTCGTCGTCGAGTCGTGGGTGACGCCCCGTTCGATCCTCGACGTCGACCTGCGCACCGGGGAGCGCACCCTGCTCAAACGGCAGCCGGTGCTCGGGAACTTCGATGCCGCGAACTACGCCGAACGGCGCGAGTGGGCCACGGCATCCGACGGCACGCGCGTGCCCATCTCGGTCGTGCACCGCGTGGGCGTCGAGCCCGATGGCACCAATCCGGGGCTGGTCACGGCATACGGGGCGTACGAGATCTCCTCGGACCCCTACTTCTCCGTCGCGCGGCTCAGCCTGCTCGACCGCGGGGTGGTGTACGCCGTGGCGCACGTGCGCGGGGGTGGTGAGCTCGGCCGCCGCTGGTACGACGAGGGCAAGCTGCTCGCCAAGACCACCTCGTTCACCGACACCCTCGCCTGCGTCGACCACCTCGTGGCGACCGGCTGGATCGACCCCGAGCGTGTCGGGCTCGAGGGCGGCTCTGCCGGTGGGTTGCTCGTCGGGGCCGTGCTCAACCTCGCGCCCGAGAACTTCCGGGTCGCGCACGCCGCGGTGCCGTTCGTCGACGCGCTGACGACGATGCTGCAACCCGACCTGCCGCTGACGATCGGGGAGTGGGAGGAGTGGGGCAACCCGCTCGACGACCCGCAGGTCTATGCCGCGATGCGGGCCTACGCCCCCTACGAGAACGTGCGCGCGGCCCGGTACCCGGCGGTGCTCGCCACGTCGAGCCTGCACGACACCCGCGTCTACGTCACCGAGCCGGCCAAGTGGGTCGCCAGGCTGCGCGAGGTCTCGACCAACGACCTCGAGCAGCGGCCCGTGCTGATGCGCACCGAACTGGCCGCCGGGCACGGGGGCCGCAGCGGCCGGTATGCCGCGTGGGAGCAGATCGCGTGGGAGTGGGCCTTCGTGCTCGACCAGCTCGGCGCGACCAGACGCATCGACGCCTGATCGGGGCCTCGCGCCTGCCTGGTCAGCGGGTGAACAGCACGGGGCAGGGGCTACGGCCCATGAGGCGCAAAGCCGTCGACCCAACGTGCAGCCCGGGGAAGCCGCCCGATCCGCGGCTGCCCACGACGAGCAGCCCGGCGTCTGCGGCGTGGTCGAGCAGGGTCTGGACCGGCTCACCCGTGACCACCTCGTAGGTGACCTCGATGTGCGGGTGGGCGGCCTGCTGGGCGGACAGTGCCGTGGTGAGCGTGCCCTCGAGGTCGGCGGCGTAGTCACTCCACGTCGAGTCACCCGACAACGTGGGGTCGCTGGCGCTGCTGGGCTCCCAGGCGTGGACGACGCGCAGGGGAGCGTTGCGGCGCACGGCCTCGTCGAAGGCGGCGGACAGTGCACGCAGGGACGGCTTGGACCCGTCCACGCCGACGACGACCGCAGCATCCTCGGATGCCGTCGGGCCGCCTTCGTGGCCCACGACGAGGACGGGGCAGCGGGCGTGCGTCACGACCTGCATCGCGACCGCGCCGACACTGGCTCGGCTGAACAGCCCGTGCCCCATGGCGCCGACGACGACGAGGGCTGCGGTGCGTGCGGCATCGACGAGGGCCTGGCTCGCGTAGCCGTCGCGGACGGCGGTGGTCACCGTGAGGGAGGGGTCGATCGCGTGGGCGCGGGCAACCCCCTGGGTGACGAGCCTGTCCGCGTGGGTGGACACGACGTCGGAGTCCTTCGCCAGTTCGCCGAACCCCAGCATCGGGAGGTCGACGGCGAAGGCGTGCAGCACGTGCAGGGGCAGTCCCCGCTCGCTGGCGATCTGTGCGGCCGCGGACACGGCGGCCATGGACAGCGGGGATCCGTCGACCCCGACGACAACTCGTGATGCGCTCATCCGGGTTTCCTCCGATCGCGAGTGCTTCGCGGCGGCGGGCTGAGGAAGTCCGTCGTCGTGGAACCAGTGGCTCCACACCTCGACCGTGGCACGGTGCGACCCGAGACACAAGGACGCGGGTCACATCAGGGTCACCGGACGCGGATCACCGCGCGAGCAGCTCACCGGACCCGAAGACGTCGAGGACGACCCCGCTCGCGCCGAGTGCGCCGTTGGCGCTGACCCACGACGACGCTCCCGACCCGTCGGCCACGACGACCGACGCACCCGAGACCGAGGCACCGCCGGGGCTCAGCACCACGGCCGACCCGGAGGCCACCCCGATGGCGGGCTGCGTGGGGGCCGTCGCGACGCCCGCGTAGAGGCGACCCCAGCGGAAGTCGTCGGTGAGGTGGGGGACCACGGTGGCGGGAACCAGCGCGAGCCCGAACTGCCAGAGCGCGTCGTCGGCGCGGTACGCCGCGACGCCCTCGGCCTCGAGGGTGCTGGACGTGGGCCTGGCCTTGGCCGACCAGCGCTCGCCGAGGACGGCGGTCATCGAGCCGTCAGCGAACACCACCGGGGTGCTGCGCACCGCCTGGGTGAGCGTGGCCCGAAACGCCGGGTCTGCCATCGACGACGCGAGCGCCACCGGGTCGTCCCCGACGAGGACCACGGCCGTGGCGCCGGCGAGCGACGTGCCCGACCAGCCCTTGCCGTTGTGGACGACCGCGTTCACCTGCCCGACCCACCCGGCCTTCTTCACGGCCCGGGCGTAGGCGCTGGTCAGCGAGCTCGACGACGCACCGCCGCCGAGGACGACGAGCCGCGCCTTCTTCGAGGAGTCGACCGCCCGGGCCGCAGCGACCACGTCGGAGATGACCGGGCTGCCGAGCGATCCACCGCCGAGGAACACCGTCCCCCCGACGGTCGACGGGGATGCCGGGGCGAGCCACGCGCTCGCCGGGGGAGGAGCGATCACCTCGCCTGCGCGGGCGAACTCGCGCGAGACCAGGTCGTAGGTGGTGTCCTCGGTCATCAGGTGGGTGAGCAGGCGGCGGGCCGACAGGGTTGCCGGGCTGCCCACCCAGGAGTGGGTTGCGCCGAGGGTCTCGTCGTCGATGATCGTCACGGCCCCGTCGCCGAAGACGTCCGACAGCACGGTGTCACCGGTGACCCGCACCCCGGTGGCGTAGTCGACCCCCACTCCGACCGGGCTGGTGCCGAGGCGCTCGCCGGCGGTCGCGATGGTTGACAGGCTCCGGCCGAGACGGCCGCGCTGGTGGAAGTGCTGGTCGAAGATCGCCGTCGACGAGCCGACGTCGAGGCCGCGTTCGAGGTCTGCGTCGTCACCCCACCAGATGAGGGTCGAGCCCTGCTGGAGCCCGTCAGCGGGCCCGAGGGAGCCGCGGTACCCGTTGATCATCGTGCGCGACTCCACGGCGGCTCCGGCGCTGGTCCCGCCGAGGGCTGCGCCGCGCTGGACGGCTGCGGTGATCGCCTCCTCGGCCGGAGAGTCGGCGAGCACCTGCATGGCCAGGCCCTGGTCGCCGCCGAGCACGTAGATGCCGTCGGTGCCGGGGTCGGCCAGGGCGAGCGCGTTGGCTGGATCGAGCGCGTCGGCGCGGTTCAGCAGCACGGCCAGGGTGGCGGTGCACCCGGTGAAGCCGCTCGCCGGTGACGCGACGGCAGCGTCGCACGCGGCGTCGAGCTGTGCAGTTCGTTCGGCCGCGAGCCGCAGGTTCTCGGCCCGGTCCTTGGCACCGTCGCCGTAGGCCGAGGGGACGACGACGAGGTCGACGGTGGGTCCGCTGGCACCCAGCGCCGCGGCATCCGCGAACCCGGCCAAGGTCGAGGTGACGTAGCCCCCACCGATCGGCGTCAGCACGGTCGGGTCGTCGCCGTGGGCGGCGGACGCCGCTGCCGGGATCATGGTGAGCGCCAGGGTGAGGGCTCCGGCGGAGCGGGCCCGGCGCGTGCGAGGGCTGGGCGAGGTCTGGCGCAGGGTGGGTCGCGGGCTCATGGTCGGACGCTAGCCCCTCGGCGGGGGGTGCGCACCTCGCAGCCCCAGCGGGCTCCGACGACTGCTGGGCTCCGATCACTGGTGGGCTCCGCCGACTGCTGGGCCCCGACGACTGGTGCCGGCTCGGGTCGGTAGGCACCCTAGGCTGGCGCCCATGACGCTCATCGCCATCTCCTGGGACGACGCCGC
>NZ_DAORSO010000121.1:0-2309 GCF_035443565.1 Ornithinibacter sp.
CAGGGGTGGCGCAGGAACGCCAGCTCGCCGCCGACCTCAGCTGAGGACGGTCACCCGACCGAGGTCACGAGCTCCTCGATGCGAGCCAGCGTGCGCTCCATGTTGCGCTTGGTGGCGTTGGTCATCGTCGCCTTGACGACGAACTTGCTCGTGACCCGCTCCTGGGTCAGGTCCCAGGACTCCGTGACGAGCGTGCCGCCCTCGACCGGCTCGAGCACGTAGCGCCAGATGCGCCCGCCCAGCATCGCCCCGGCCGGGCCGGATGCCGTCGTCTGCCAGGCGATCCGCCGGTTCTCCTCGAGCTCGATGACGGTGTTGCGCGTCGAGTAGGCCACGCCGAGCTTCATGTCCATGCCGAAGCGGTCGCCGAGCACGAGCCGACGCCCGCCGCTGCGGGCCCCCTTGACGGTGCCGCCACCGTCGATCTCCGAGTGACCGGCCGGGTCGACGAGCAGGTCGAAGATCGGCTCGGGAGGTGAGGGGATCAGGCGCTGGACGGACAGGACATCACTCATACCGGCGACGCTAACAGGCGCGTCAGACGCTCACGGCATCGGCTGCCGCCAGTGCCGTGTCGAGGTCGGCGATGAGGTCTCGCACGTCCTCGAGACCGATGGACACCCGGATGGTGCCGTCGGTGATGCCGACCGCCGCCCGGGCCTCGGGGGCGAGGCGGCGGTGGGTGGTCGTGGCCGGGTGGGTGGTCAGCGACTTCGAGTCCCCGAGGTTGTTCGAGATGTCGACCAGGCTGAGGGCGTTCATGAAGGCGAACGCCGCCGCCTTGCCGCCTGCGACGTCGAACGTCACGACGGTGCCGCCCCCGCCCTGGAGCTGGCGCACTGCCAGCTCGTGCTGGGGGTGGCTCGCCAGGTGCGGGTAGACCACCCGGGTGATGCCCCGACCGGCGTGCTGCCACTCCTCGAGGGTCTGCGCCACCGTCAGCGCCGACTCCGCCATCGCCCGCACCCGCAGGCCGAGGGTCTCGAGCCCCTTGGTCATGACCCATGCGTTGAACGGCGACATGGCCGGCCCGGTGTGCCGCATGAGGTTCTTCACCGGTCCGTTGACGAACTCGGCCGTCCCGAGGATCGCACCGCCGAGGGCGCGCCCCTGGCCGTCGATGTGCTTGGTCGTCGAGTAGATGACGACGTCGGCGCCGTGCTCCAACGGGTGCGAGAACACCGGGGTGCCGAAGACGTTGTCGACGACGACGGTGGCCCCGACGGCGTGCGCCAGCTCGGAGACGGCCGCGATGTCGACGAGCTCCATCATCGGGTTGCTCGGCGTCTCGAAGAAGACTGCCGTCGTCGGCACCGACAGCGCCTCGCGCCACTGGTCGAGGTCAGCGCCGTCGACGAAGACCGTCTCGACACCCCACCGCGGCAGGATCTCGTCGAGGATGACGAAGCACGACCCGAACAGCGCTCGGGACGCCACCACCCGGTCCCCCGCCCCGCACAGGGCCGCCATCGCCGTGAACACGGCCGCCATCCCCGAGGCCGTCGCGAAACACGCTTCCGCGCCCTCGAGCTGGCGCATCCGCTCCTCGAAGGTCGAGACGGTGGGGTTGCCGTAACGGCTGTAGATGTAGTGCTCGACCTCGTCCTTGAACGCGGCTTCGGCCTGCTCGGCCGACTCGTAGACGAAGCCCGAGGTCAGGTAGAGCGCCTCGGCCGTCTCGTCGAACCCGCTCCGGCTCAGCCCACCGCGCACAGCGCGCGTCCGTGGGTGCCAGTGCGCCACGGGGTCGTTCATCCCTGGCGCCACGGCAGGCCGGCGTTCTTCCACCCCGACACCGTGCGGTGCCCGTCGGCGTCGTGGCCGCCCTCGAACCCGTCGAGGATGTTGTACGCAGGGCCCAGGCCGGCCGCGGTCAGGGCGTCCGCCGCCGCCTTGGATCGCACGCCCGAGCGGCAGAGCAGGTACACCGGGCGTCCCGGGGTGAGCCCGGCCGCGACGACCTCGTCGACGAAGCGCTCGTTCACCGTGCCGGCGGGGAACGTCGACCACTCGACGAACGCCACGGCATCCGCAGCGCCGTCGATCACCGGCACGCCGACGAACGACCACTCGGCCCGGGTCCGGACATCGACGAGCATGGCCCCCTCGGGACCGGTCACCGCTGCGTGGGCCTGCTCGGGTGTGACATCACCTGCGTAGCTCATGCCCTTCAGCGTAGGCGGGGTGCCACCCCCCTCGACACCGTGTCTCAGGTGCGGTTGGTGAACGCCACGGAGACCCGCCGCTCACCCCAGACCTCGACCCCGGCCAGCGACCCCGGCGCGACGGCAAGGCGGTCCTGCCGCTCG
>NZ_DAORSO010000121.1:2409-6960 GCF_035443565.1 Ornithinibacter sp.
CGTCCGGTTGACGGTGCGGCCGTCCATGGCGACGTTGGACAGGGCGTCGGCGTCCTTGTTGATCTCCCGCGGGATCCACTCGTAGCGCACGGTGCCGCCGGCCGAGGTGATCCGCGCGGCGACGTCACGGGCCTGGAGCGCGAGGCGACGCATGTCCTCGTGCTTGATCTTCCACCGGCCCGACATCTGCTCGACGACGAGCTTGGAGTCCATGCGGGCGAGCACCTCGGCCCCGGGGTCGATCGCGTGGGCGGCCTCCAGGCCGGCGATGAGCCCGCGGTACTCGGCGACGTTGTTCGAGGCCTTGCCGAGCGGTTCGGCGCGCTCGGCGAGCAGCGCACCGGTCTCGGTGTCGCGCACGAGAGCGCCGTATCCGGCGACGCCCGGGTTCCCGCGCGACCCGCCGTCGGCCTCGACGGTGAGCCGTCGCCTCACAAGCCGGACTCAGGGGTGCGGACGAGGATGCGCCGGCACTCCTCACAGCGCAGCACCTCGTCCTCGGGCGCGACCCGGATGCGCTGGATCTCGACGGGGTTGAGCTCGAGCTGGCAGCCTCCGCACCTGCGCTGGCGCAGCGCAGCGGCACCGATGCCCCCGTTCGCGGACCGGATCTTCTCGTAGAGGGCGACCAGGTCGTCACCCGCCTCCGCTGCGACCGTGCCGCGCGGGCCGGCGACCTCGGCCGCCTCCGCGTCGAGCACGCGAAGGGCGTCGTCGCGGGCAGCTTCGAGAGCCTGGATGCGCACCGTCAGCTCGCCGCGGCCGCGCTCGAGCTCGGAGACGTCGGACTGCGCGTTCTCGGCGCGCTCCATGACCTCGAGCTCGATGTCCTCCAGCTCAGCCTGTCGGCGGGCCAACGAGACGAGCTCGTGCTGGATGGCGGTGAGGTCCTTGGCCGACCCGGTGCCGGCGTCGAGGCGGGCCTGGTCACGAGCGACGCGGTCGCGCACCTGCTGGACGTCGGCGTCTGCCTTGGCCACCTCGCGGCTGATGTCGTCGAGCTCGGTGCGCGAGCGCACCAGCTGGTCGTCGATGAGCTGGGCCTTGCCCGACAGGTCGGCGAGCTCGGCCAGCTGCGGCAGGTGGGTACGGGCGTGCTCGATCTGGTCCAGCCGGGTGTCGATGGCCTGGAGGTCGAGCAGCCGCAGCTGCCGGGCGGTCTCGGCGTTCACGGGGTACCTCCGGGGTCGGCACCGACGACGAAGGTCCAGGGGTCGGTGCGCACTGTGCTGATGTGGGTCTCCACCCTAGTGGCGCGCTCCCCCAGGGCTGCGAGCAGCGCCCGCTCCGCAGCTGCCAACCAGACGAACTCACTGGCCCAGTGCCCGGCATCCACGAGGTACGGGGTTCCTCCGCGGGCTTCCTCCCGGGCCTCGAGGGCGGGGTGGTGGCGCAGGTCTGCCGTCACGTACACGTCGGCACCACTGGCGCGCACCGCGTCGAACAGGTCGTCACCCGACCCGCCGAGCAGCGCGACCCGGCGCACCACGGCATCCGCCGGTCCGGCCACCCGGATGCCGCCCGCGGCCGCCGGAAGGGCGGCGGCGAGCGCCACGACGAGAGCGCGAAGCGACACGGCATCAGGGAGATCCCCCACCCGTCCGAGCGGCTGCCCCTCGGCCAGCGTGAGCGGCTCGGTGTCGGTCAGGCCGCAGGCCCGCGCGAGGGCGAAGCCCACGCCGTCCGCCGCGACGTCGGCATTGGTGTGGGCGACGTACAGCGCGACGTCGCCGACGATGAGGTCGGTGACGCTCGCCCCCTTGGCACTGGTCGTGGCGAGGCTGTGCACCCCCCGCATCAGGAGGGGGTGGTGGGTGAGCAGCAGGTCGGCGCCCAGCTCGCGGGCCTCGGCGATGACGTCCAGGGTCGGGTCGACCGCCAGGTGGATGCGCCGCACGAGCTGGTGCGGGTCCCCAGTGACCAGCCCGACCCGGTCCCACGACTGCGCGGTGTGCGGCGGGTAGAGGCCCTCGATGACGTCGAGCACCTCCCGCAGGGTCAGGTCGGCGTCGTCACTCATGTGGGCCCGGCCGGGATCGAACCGACGACCTTCGCGGTGTAAACGCGGCGCTCTACCAGCTGAGCTACAGGCCCCTGGACACCCTCGACCCCCGAAGGAGCACTGATGTCCGCGCACATTGTGGCAGGTGGGCGCGCACCCGTGTCAGGCGTGCCGTCAGGGCAGGGCGGCGACCTCGGCGGGGAGGTCGCTGAAGTCGCGGCGGTCGCCGGGTCCGTTGATCAGGCTCCACTTGACGAGCCCGTCGCGGCCGACGAGGAAGGTCCCCCGCACGGGAGCGCCGGTGCGCTCGTTGAGCACGCCGTAGGCCTGGGCGACCTCGCCGTGCGGCCAGAAGTCGGAGAGCAGCGGGAAGAAGTAGCCCTGCTGGTCGGCCCAGGCACGCTGGGAGAACACGGGGTCGCTGGAGATGCAGACCACCTGGAGGTCGTCGGAGACGAACCGCTCGAGGTGGTCGCGGATCTCGTCGAGCTCGCCGGTGCAGATGCCCGAGAACGCGAAGGGGTAGAACACGATGACGACGTTCTTCTCCGCCGTCAGCCCCGAGAGGGTCACCTCGACACCGTTCTGGTCACGCAGGGCGAAGTCCGGGGCGCGCAGGCCGACGGCTAGGGGGTTCAGGGTCGACAACGGCATGGGTCCATCCTGCCAGCGACCTGCCCCACCGGAGACCCACTGAGACGGGACAGACGCGCGGATGCCGCGCGCGGGCTACCGCTTGGCCGGCGCCTTGGGTGCCACGAGCTTGTGCGCGCGCCAGTGCTCGGAGGCGGTGAAGGTCCCTGCGGGGTGCAATCCCGAGGTGACCGCGGCCTCGTCGATGTCGCTCGCGTCGACCTCCTCGGCCGACGCCTTGGGGGTGAGCAGGACGACGAACCCGCCGTCGTCGAGCACGCCGACCATGTCGACGAGGGCGTCGCCCAGGTCGCCGTCGCCGTCGCGGAACCACAGCAGCACGGCATCCGCACCACCGGTGTAGTCCTCGTCCTCCATCTCGGCGCCACAGAGGTCCTCGACGGCGAAGCGGAACTCGTCATCGACATCACTGTCGTAACCGAATTCCTGCACCACCTGGTCGCGGGTGAAGCCGAGGCGCGCAACGGCGGTGGAGCCGTTCGGCCCCGGGTCGACCGGCGGCGGGGCGGGAGTGTTCACAGTGGGTCGGGCCTTCCTGGTTCGGGGACACCGCTCGGGTGCTGGGTCCAGTCCACCAACCCGGCCGGGTCGGGTGCAAGCGGGGGGTCGGCTGGTCCCGCCCCTCGGCGGGCGTCACGGGCCCGCTCGTTGAGGCGATCGAAGGCGTCGTGGGCGGCCTCGGTGTCGAGGTGGTCGATGACGGGGCTGATGGGGCCGGGAGCAGGGATGACGTGCAGGGTCGCCACGCGGCGACTCGCCTGCAGCCAGCCCTGCTGCAGCGTCAGCGACTGGATGCGAGCGTGCGGCACGGCGATGGCGCGCCGCGTGAGCCGCCCGGAGCGCAGCAGGACGGCCCCGTCGGTGTCCGACCAGCCGTTGCGCCGCCACGAGAGCGGATCGAACAGCTTGGCCCGTGCGGAGCTGGTCTGCCAGCCCGGCTGCGGCCCTTCGCCGAGGACCGCGTCGTTCCACTGCCAGGCGGACACCCGCGGAGCGAGCAGGGTGAGCACCCGCAGGGCGTCGTCGAGCGTGCCGACGGGCAGCAACGTCGTCTCGCGCTCCCCTTCGCCGTCGCCGCTGCCCGAGGAGCCCACCCCGGCGACGTTGACGCGCACCCGCCACCAGCCGAGCGGGCGCCACCACACCGGTTGGATGACCTCGAGCGCCTGGACCCGGTTCAACGGGATGGTCATCGTCCGCAGGTCCGTCAGTCCCTCGGTCACCCGGACCCCGGTGCCGACGTCGACGAGGCGGAAGTTGCCGTGGGTCAGCATCTCCTTGCCTCGGCCGAGGACGATGAAGAACGCCGCTGGCAGCATGGCCGGCACCCCGGCGAGGGCCAGCGGGCCGACGCTGAGCACCCCCGCGGTGATCAGCCCAGCGAACAGCACGGCCCCGAGGAAGATCGTCGAGCCGTGCAGGATCGTCGCGACGAACAGTCGCCCGTTCGGCACCTCGACGACCGGGACGGCGACGACGGGCGCTCGAGGCGACGCCACGGCATCCCCCACGGCCGGTGGTGTTCCCAGCGCGTGGTCGGCCGGAGCCGGCACCACCTCCGACTGGCCCGCAAGGGCCAGGAGGTGCTCACGCAGGGCCTCGGCCCGGTTCAGCGAGATGAACGACAACGCGAGCTGGGAGTCCGAACCACCGGCCGACTGCACGACGACGCTGGCCAGGCCGAACAGCCGCGCCAGGATCGGGCGGGACAGCTCGACGGCCTGCACCCGCTCGAGCCTCACCTGGCGGTGCTGGCGGAAGAGCACACCCGTGCGCAGCTCGACCTGGCCCCCCGCCACCCGGAAGCGGGAGAAGCGCCAGGCGACCCAGTTGACGCCGGCGACCCCGGCGACGAGCAGCACGAGGGCGAGCAGGGCGAGGAACGGGTGGGCGAC
>NZ_DAORSO010000122.1:0-6863 GCF_035443565.1 Ornithinibacter sp.
GCCCGCGACTCACCAGAGGACGGCGATCGCGGTGTTGAGCAGCGCCAAGGCACCCGCTGCCGTCACGAGCTGCGGACGCGCGTCACCCTTCTTCCCCTTCGCGGCCGCGATCTCGGCGCAGGCCGCGACGGCGATCGCGACGACCAGCTTGACCCCGATCTTGGCGTGGTTGACGTCGCCGTCATCCATTTCGGCCAGACCGACGAGGATCAGGCCCGTGACCAGCTGGGCCCGTGCACCCCAGACCAGGGCGGGCGTCACCGTCCCGCGGGCGACGAACACGGCGCTGCCGACGATCGCGGCCATGCCGAGCAGGTGGACGAGGACGAGCAGGTGTTCGACGATCTCCATGGGAGCAGCCTAGGAGACCCGGAACTCAGAGCAGGCGCCGCCCCATGGCCCACGCCGTCAGCTCGTGGCGCGAGGACAGCTGGAGCTTGCGCAGCACCGACGACACGTGGGTCTCGACGGTCTTCACGGAGATGAACAGCTCCTTGGCGACCTCCTTGTACTGGTAGCCGCGGGCGATGAGGCGCATGACCTCACGTTCGCGTGCCGAGAGCCGGTCGAGCTCCTCGTCGACCTCGGCGATCTCACCGGCGGCCGCCCCGAAGGCGTCGAGGACGAAGCCGGCCAGCCGGGGCGAGAACACGGCATCCCCGTCCGCGACCCGCCGGATGGCGGTGATGAGGTCGCGGGCCCCGATGGTCTTGGTCACGTACCCCCGCGCCCCGGCGCGGATGACGGCGATGACGTCCTCCGCGGCATCCGAGACCGAGAGCGCGAGGAAGCGCACCGGCGCCCCCGCGTCGGTCTCGACCCCGTAGGAGCCGCGGATGACGTCGGCGCCGCCGTTGCCCGAGCCACCGGGCAGGTGCACGTCGAGGAGCACGACGTCGGGACGCTCGGCCCGGATGACCGCGATCGCCGTGTCGACATCGGGCGCCTCCCCGACGAACTCACACGCGGCAGCCCCACCGGCAGCGGCCATCGCCTCGGTGAGCTCGGCACGGACCCCGGCGCGGAACATCCGGTGGTCGTCGACGAGCACCACCCTCACCGCGGGACGGGGCGAGCTGCCGGATGCTGCTGGGGTCGTGGTCATGGCTGATCTCCTTGAAGGGGTGGCAGCCGCAGCTCCACCTCGGTTCCGTCGTCGCGGCGGCGCACGCGGGCGCTGCCACCGTGCCGTTCCATCCGCCCGAGGATCGACTGTCGCACGCCGAGCCGGTCGGCGGGAACGTCGTCGAGGTCGAAGCCGGTCCCGCGGTCGCGCACGAAGGCCTCGACCCCGGAGGGCCCGATCTCGACGTAGGCCGTCACGGGGGCACGACCGTGGCGCACCGCGTTGAGCAGGGCCTCGCGCAGCGCCTGGGTGAGCGCCGCCCCGTGGGGTTCGTAGGGCCGGTCCCCGGTGACGACGAGGTCGACGACCTGCCCGTGGAGGTCCTCGACCTCGTGGGCGACCTCGGTGACCGCGGCAGCCAGGGTCGACTGTGACCCCTGGGGCCCGTCGTAGAGCCAGGTCCGAAGCTCGCGCTCCTGGGCCCGGGCGAGACGGGTGACGGCCGCGGCGTCGCCTGACTGGCGCTGGATCAGGGCCAGGGTCTGGAGCACCGAGTCGTGCAGGTGTGCCGCGATGTCAGCCCGCTCGGTTGCCCGCGCCGCAGCCACCTGTTCCCGCCGCAGATCACCCCACAGGCGCATAGCCCACGGTGCCGCGATGATCAGGGCGCCGACGAGCACGGCGATCGCCGCGAGCAGCGCGTCCCACACGGCCGAGAAGGACTGGCCACGAGTCACGAGCACGAGGATGCCGGTGACGGTGAGACCCACGCCGAGGGCCACGCGCATCCAGCCGAAGCGGTTCGGCCCGGTACCGGACTCCAGCCAACGCGAACGCTGGGCCTCGTCGAGGTTGGACCACGCGACGATCGCCCCGACGGCGATGGTGAACAGCGGCAGCAGGACCGACCCGATGAGCGAGCCCCCGAGGATCGGCAGGACGAGCACGCCGCCGACGAGCACCAGCGCCGCGCCGATGAGGATGAGCGAACCCCACTGGCGCCGATCGGAGGCGACCGCGACCTGGCCGGTTCCGTCATCCACGACATCACCCTCCGGGGTGAGCGCCCACAGGAAGGCATACGCGACGACTCCTGCGCCACCGAAGGCAGTGAGGATGACGAAGCTCCACCGCACCGCCTTGGGTGACAGGCCGAGGTGGCGGGCGATCGCCGCACACACTCCGGGGGTCCAGCCCCGGCCCCGGGCCCTGACCAGCGGCGGCCGAGGCGGGCCGCTCACCTCCGGGCGCGGCGGCATCCCGGCGCGCGGATGCGCGGCTGCGGGTTCGTACGGTGTGGGCACGCCCCCATCCTGACGTACCGGGAGCCGCACGGGGCCCCCGACAGGGGTCGCTCAGGGGTGCGGTCAGGGGGGCCTCAGGGTCGACCCTCATGGCGGCAGCAGCTGCTGGCGGGCGAGGCTGGGGCCATGACGCAGAACCCGCCCTCGACCGAACCCGGTGCAGGCGCTCCCCCGCCCCCATCGAGCTCCTCATTCCTCGACGACTCCTTCGCCCGGCTGCGAGGTCTGGGCCCCGTTCGTGACACCGAGCGCCGCTGGTTCGGCGGCGTGTGCTCGGGGCTGGCCGGCCGGCTGGGCGTCGACCCGATCCTCATCAGGGCGGCGGCGATCATCCTGGCCTTCGTCGGAGGCATCGGAATCACCGCGTACGTCCTGCTGTGGCTCCTCCTGCCCGACCTGCGCGGCGAGATCCTCGCCGAGCGCGCCATCAGGCACGGCGACGTCGGGGCCATCGTGCTGCTCGTCGTCGCCGGCCTCCTCGTCTTCGGCGGCATCGCGTCGGCCGGGTCCGGGGACGGGTGGATCGTCCCCCTGTGGCTGATCCCCGTCGCGCTGGTCGCGTGGTTCGTGCTGAACCGGCGCGGCACCTTCGGCGGCTCGCCACCACCCCCCATGCCCATGCCCCCAGGAGGAACCATGTCCGCACCTGCCCCCACGTCCGCCACGGCCCCCACGGCCTCCACGTCTCCGACGGACACGACCGCCCCCTACGGCGGGTACACCCCGTCGGCCCCTCACCAGTACGCGGCACCCTACGGCGGCTACCAGGCTCCCTACGGTGGCTACCCCGCACCGCCGGCGCCCCCGCGGCCGGTGGCCCCGCCCCCGCCGCCGCGACCGCGCCGACGCCGGCCCAGCGCCTTCATCGGGTTGGTGTCCCTCGGCATCGCCATCGCGGGCATCGGCCTGGGGGTCGCCCTCCACGACCCGACAGGTTTCCCCGGGAGTGCATCGACCCTGGGCTTTCTCATCGCTCTCACCGGCGTGAGCCTCGTCGTGCTCGCGCTCGGCCTGCGCGGTCGCGCCTCCGGCTTCAGCGGCTTCCTCGCCTTCTGCCTGGCCGGACTGCTCGCCATCTCGCTCATCGACGCGAGGGTGCAGACGAGCAACGGGGTCGGCGAGCGCACGTGGAGCCCGGTTCCCGCAACCGGCGTGACGACGTTCGAGCTGGGGGCCGGGGACGCCGTCCTCGACCTCGGCTCGATGATCACTCCCGACCCCCGCATCACCCCCCAGACCATCGAGGTCAACATGGGCGCAGGTGAACTGACCATCCTCGTGCCGGACGGGCTCGACGCCCGGGTCGACGCCAGCGTCGGGTTCGGCGAGATCAGGCACATCGGAGGGACGGGAACCAGCACCGACACCTCCGGGAACTCCGGCGGCCAGGACCAGAAGAAGACCGTGCGGGTCGGCGACACCCCCGTCCAGGTCATCGTCGATGCCGAGCTCGGACTCGGCCAGATCACCATCCAGGAGCAGTGATGAGCATCCCCACCACCCCGAGCACACCCGCCACCCCGGGCACGCCCGACGACAGCCTTGCCACCAGCGCCCCCCACTCACCCGCCACCCAGGCACCCGCGCTCCCCGAACCCGTGTACCTCGAGGGGCCTGCCCCGTTCGCGGTGGTGCTCGGGCTGCTCGGGCTGCTGTTCGCGTCAACGACGCTGTTCACGCAGCTGACGGACGTCGCCGTGCCGTGGACCCAGCTCGGCCCGTGGACCGTCGTCGCGGCGGGCCTGCTCGTCGTCGTGATCGGCGCGATCGGACTGCGCAGCAGCCGTACCCGCGGCTGAGCCGCGGCAGAAGCGTGACTGAGCCGTGGCCTCAGGCGAGCCCGGCGGCACGGAGCGCGACCGGCACGCTCGCCACGAGCTCGACCGACGTCAGGTCGTCCAGGGCGACCCAGCGCGCGTCACTCGTCGACCCACCCACGTCATGCACGACGGGGTGGGTCGGCGTGGCACACCGGGCCGTGTGGAGCACCCGCACCGCGTGGTAGTCCTCCAACCCCCGCGCGGACCGGCCCACCCAGTGCTGGGTCATGACGTCGATCAGCCGGACGTCGTCGACGACCTGGCTGGTCTCCTCGGCCACCTCGCGCACGACCGCGTCGACCGGGGACTCGCCGGGATCGACGCCGCCGCCGGGCAGGTTCCACCGCCCGGCAGCACCGGTCCGTGGAGCCAGTTGCGTGAGCAGCAGGCGGCCCTGCGCCACGACGACCGCGTACGCCGCCACCCGCTGGTGCGGCACGATGTGCACCCGCTCGGCCCGCGACAGCCCCGGGCCCTCGGGCCCCGCCGGGTCGTTCGCCGGCCCGTCCTCCGTGGGAACCACGGCGTACCGGAACGTCAGGTCGCCGAGAACCCCCTCGACCGCCTCCACCTGCGCGTCCCAGCCCCGCGCCCCCAGGCCCGCGACCGGGTCCTCCCCGTGGGCCAGGGCGAACGACACCACCTCGCGCCCCGCGTGCTCCCCGACGACGGTGATCATCGCAGGGCCACCGCGGCCCTGCGGTACTCACCGAGGGTGGACGTGATGACCCCGGGCCAGTCCTGGGCCGGACGAGAGGCCAGCAGGTGAGCGCGCATCCGCTCGCGCAGCGCCCGCTCGCCGGCCAGGTGGGCCAGTGCACCGGCCAGGGCGGCGTCGCTGTCGGCCAGCAACCCGCTCACCCCGTCCTGCACGAAGTCGTCGGTGCCGGTGCCGCGCCGGGCGACGATCGGCAACCCCGCCGCCTGGGCCTCGAGCGCAGCGATGCCGAACGCCTCGAGCTGGGCCGCACTGAGGTAGACGTCCGCGCCCTGGTGCAGGGCCCTCAGCTCGTCCTTGTCCACCCGACCGGGCATCTGGACCCAGGTGAGCCCGCGAGCGCGCAGCCGGTGCTCCATGACCCGACGCTGCGGCCCCTCACCGACGATCGTCGCGCGCAGCGCGACCGCAGGATCCAGCACGGCGCGCGCCTGCTCGAGCACCCGCAGCATCGCGAGCGGTCGCTTTCGCGACACCAACCGCATCGCGGAGACGACGTGCACGGAGCCGTCGTGGTGCGCGGATGCCGTGGCGGCACCACCCGGGTGCCACCACGCGGCATCCACGCCGTTGGGCACCACCTCGACGCGGGCTCCGCGGGCAGCGGCGGACACCCGCTGGGCAGCCATCGTCGACACGGCACTGAGCGCCACGCCACGCCGGGCCCAGCGATCAAGGTGCCCGATCGCCCGGAACACCACCGCGGACCGCTCCATGACGCAGTGGAACGTGGCCGCGACCGGAAGACCGACCTCCAGCGCGACCGGCACGAGATCGGTCGCGAAGGGGCTCACGACGCCCAGGTGGGCGTGCGCGACGTCGAAACCCCCGGCATCCAGCCGTCGGCGGATCTCCGGCGGGGCGAACGGGTTGACGGGGATGCCGCCCGGCACACCCCACGCGTGCCGGTGCACGGTCACGCCGTCGTCACCGCGCTCGGTCGCGCCGCCGCGCTCGCCACCAGGTCCGGGGGTGGCCGTGAAGACCTCGACCTCGTGTCCGGCGGCCACGAGGTGGCGGGAGAGGTCGCGGACCTGGCTCTCGATCCCGCCGAGGCGCGGCGGGTAGCAGTCAGAGAGCATGGCGACCTTCACGAGCGGACAGCCTGCCATGCGCGAGGATGGGCGGCGATGTCCGCAACGATCGTGGCGTTCCATGCCCACCCCGACGACGAGGCCCTGCTGACGGCCGGCACGATGGCGCGCCTTGCCAGCGAGGGCCACCGTGTCGTCCTCGTGCTCGCCACCGATGGCGGGGCCGGGCTGGCAGCGGCCGAGCTGCGCGCCGACGGGCAGCTCGGCGGTCGGCGTCTGACCGAGGCGCGAGAATCGGCGGAGGTGCTCGGCGTGGCCCGCGTCGAGTGGCTCGGCTACGCCGACAGCGGCAGCGGGCCGCAGCCGGAACCGGACGTGCCGGGGCAGGTGCGCTTCACCCGGGCCCCGCTCGAGGAGGCCGCCGAGCGACTCGCGGCGATCCTGCGCACCGAACGCGCCGACCTGCTCATCTCCTACGACGCCAACGGCGGCTACGGCCACCGCGACCACGTGCGCGTGCACGAGGTGGGTGCGCGGGCTGCCGTGATCGCCGGCACCCCCCGCGTGCTCGAGGCGACCGTTCCGCGCGACACGATCGCCCGGGCCATCCGTGCGGTCGCCCGGGTCTACCGGTTCCCGGCCGAGTTCGACCCGACGTCGTTCGAGCGGGCCTTCACCGCCCGCGCCGACATCACCCACCGCATCGACGTGCGCAAGCACATCGTGGCCAAGCGGGCGTCGATGCGCGCCCACGCCTCGCAGGCGACCGGTGGGGGTGCGGCCGCGGTCGGTGACGGTGGCCAGACCGGCGACCGGACCCTGGCCGCGTTCCTGCGCATTCCGCGGCCTCTCTACGATGTCGTCTTCGGCCGGGAGTGGTTCCGCGACCCGGCCCTGCCCAGCGGGGGGCCCATCCACACC
>NZ_DAORSO010000123.1:0-6796 GCF_035443565.1 Ornithinibacter sp.
CTAATGGAGCAACGCAAACCGAAGGGTGGGGGTGAAGCCGTGACGGACCGGGTGAGCAGTGTGGTGACCATCACCGAGTACCAGGACGAGCACGGTTGGCATGTCGCCCTGCGCGGCCGGGTCGACGTCCGCACGGCCGCTGACCTGCGGCTCGCGCTGCACCGCCTCATCGCGGCCGGGAGCACCCCGTTGCTGCTCGACCTCGCCGAGGTCCATGTCGGGGATGCCACCGGGTTCGGGCTCATCGTCGAGTGCCAGCGCCGCGCGCGCCGGGCCGGTCGGCAGGTGCACGTCGTCGCGGCAGATGCCCGCACCCAGCGACTGCTGCGGCGTGCCCGGTTGGGCTCGCTCCTCGGCCCCTCGCTCGACTGCTCGGTGCCGGAGCGGCACACGATGGCCATCGCGGTCGGCTGACCGGCACCTTTCTGACTCGCAGCGCTTGACGACGCCGACCATCGGCCGCGTCACCGCGGCGTCGGTGTGGGCACTCTCACCGTGCCCGCGCCTATCCGGGCCCGGCAGCCGCGGCTAGCGTTCGACGCATGCCCGAGAGCACCGACGCCAGCAGGCCACCTCGCGACCGACCGTGGGTCATGCGCACCTACGCCGGCCACTCCAGCGCCGCCGCCAGCAACGCTCTGTACCGGCGCAACCTCGACAAGGGCCAGACGGGGCTCTCCGTGGCCTTCGACCTGCCGACCCAGACCGGGTACGACCCCGACCACGTCCTGGCGCGCGGCGAGGTGGGCAAGGTCGGCGTGCCGATCTCGCACATCGGTGACATGCGGGCGCTCTTCGCCGACATCCCTCTCTCGCGGATGAACACCTCCATGACCATCAACGCCACCGCCATGTGGCTCCTCGCGCTCTACCAGGTCGCCGCGGAGGAACAGGCCGAAGCGGCGGGCGAGGACCCGGCATCCGCGGTTCGTGCCCTCGCGGGGACCACCCAGAACGACATCATCAAGGAGTACCTGTCGCGGGGCACCTACGTCTTCGCGCCCGGCCCCTCGCTGCGCCTCATCACCGACATGGTGACGTACACCGTCACCGACATCCCCAAGTGGAACCCGATCAACATCTGCAGCTACCACCTGCAGGAGGCCGGCGCCACGCCCGTGCAGGAGATCGCCTACGCCATGTGCACGGCGATCGCCGTGTTGGATGCCGTGCGCGACTCCGGTCAGGTCCCCCCGGAGCGCTTCGGTGAGGTCGTCGCGCGGATCTCGTTCTTCGTCAACGCCGGCGTGCGCTTCGTCGAGGAGATGTGCAAGATGCGCGCCTTCGTCCAGCTCTGGGACGAGCTCACCCGTGAGCGCTATGGCGTCACCGACGACAAGGCGCGGCGCTTCCGTTACGGGGTGCAGGTCAACTCGCTGGGCCTGACCGAGGCGCAGCCCGAGAACAACGTGCAGCGGATCGTGCTGGAGATGCTCGCCGTGACGCTCTCCAAGGACGCCCGCGCCCGCGCCGTGCAGCTGCCGGCCTGGAACGAGGCGCTCGGCCTTCCGCGCCCGTGGGACCAGCAGTGGTCGCTGCGCATCCAGCAGGTGCTCGCCTACGAGTCCGACCTGCTCGAGTACGACGACCTGTTCGAGGGCTCGACGGTGGTCGCGGCCAAGGTCGCCGAGCTCGTCGAGGGTGCCCGCGCCGAGATCGACAGGGTGCAGGCCATGGGCGGCGCCGTCCCCGCGGTCGAGGGCGGCTACATGAAGTCCGAGCTCGTCGCCTCGCACTCGCGGCGCCGTCAGCGCATCGAGCTCGGCGAGGACGTCGTCGTCGGGGTCAACGCGTTCGAGACCACCGAGCCCAACCCGCTGACCGCTGACCTCGATGCCGCCATCCAGTCGGTGGACCCCGGGGTCGAGGCCGCGGCCGTGGCCGCCGTGCGAGCCTGGCGCGACGAGCGTGACGCCGATCCCGCGCGACGAGAGCGGGCGGCATCCGCCCTCGCGAGGTTGAAGGCCGACGCAACCAGCGACGTGAACCTCATGGCCGCGACCCTGGAGTGTGCGCGCGCGGGCCTGACGACGGGGGAGTGGGCCGGCGCGCTGCGCGAGGTGTTCGGTGAGTTCCGTGCTCCGACCGGCGTCAGCGGGTCGGTCGGCGTCGGCGCCGGGTCAGCGGCGCTCACCGACGTGCGGGCCAAGGTGGCCGGCCTCAGCGAGGAGCTCGGCGAGAAGCTGCGCGTGCTCGTCGGCAAGCCCGGGCTGGACGGCCACTCCAACGGGGCCGAGCAGGTGGCGGTGCGGGCTCGTGATGCCGGGTTCGAGGTCATCTACCAAGGCATCCGGCTCACCCCTGAGCAGATCGTCGCGGCCGCCGTGGCCGAGGACGTGCACCTGGTGGGCATCTCGATCCTGTCGGGCTCGCACATGGAGCTCGTGCCCGAGGTGCTCGACCGTCTGCGCGAGGCCGGCGCCGGCGACGTGCCGGTGATCGTCGGCGGCATCATCCCCGAGGCGGATGCCGTGCGCCTGAAGGCGCTCGGTGTCGCAGAGGTGTTCACGCCCAAGGACTTCGGGCTCAACGACATCATGTCGCGGTTCGTCGACGTCATCCGCGTGTCGCGCGGGCTCGCCGCCGACGCAGCCGCGCCCGCCCACGCCTGAGGCGTGGGCGGGCCGCCACCGGGGCGGCTCGGCGGTCGCTCAGGCGGTCACGGACGACGACAGGGCCGCGGTCAGCGCGCGGGTGAACGCCGGGATGTCGTCGGGGTTGCGGCTGGTGATCAGGTTGTCGTCGACGACGACCTCCTGGTCCTGCCAGGTCGCACCCGCGTTGCGCAGGTCGGTCTGCAGGCTCGGCCACGAGGTGACCGTGCGGTCGCGCACGACGTCGGCCTCGACGAGCGTCCAGGCCGCGTGGCAGATCGCGGCAACCGGCTTGCCGGACTGCACGAACTGGCGCACGAAGGCCACGGCATCGGAGTCGGTGCGCAGGGCGTCCGGGTTGGCGACGCCGCCGGGCAGCACCAGCGCCGCGTAGTCGGCGACCTCGGCGGAGGACACGGTGAGGTCGACGTCGAAGACGTCACCCTTGTCGAGGTGGTTGTAGGCCTGCACCGTGCCTTCCTGGGTCGAGATGAGAACCGGCGTGGCGCCGGACTGCTCGACGGCCTGCCAGGGGCCGGTCAGCTCGACCTGCTCGATGCCCTCGGTGGCGACGAGGAAGGCGACCTGCTGGGTCGTGCTCGTCTGGGTGGTGCTGTTGTCGGTCGTGCTGGTCATGGTGGTGTCCTCTCGGTCCGACGTGTTGACGGCGCCGGTTGGCGCCGGTGGGACAACCGGAGCCCTCCCCACGTCATTCCCCGCTGAGCCGTGTGGCCCACGGGCGTCGACGGTGGGGGTAGCGTGCCGAGCATGGCTCTGCACTGTGCTGCGACCCTGGTGCTCGTGCCGGTCGGCACGGTGCCGGACGACGCGGCCGGTAGTGGTGCCGTGGTGGTGGGTGCGCTCGCGCCGGGGGCCGACGTCGTCGAGGAGCTGCAGGCCGTGGCCGACCTGCACCGGGGTGAACGGGTCGTGGTGCCTCTCGCCCCCGGCCACCTGACCGCCGTGCACGAGCACCTTGGCAGAGCACCCGGGCTCTGCGACGACGTGGTGGTCCTGGAGATCGGCGACGACGGCTGGGCGCTGATCCGCCCGGGGACTGACCGGTAGGGCGGGGCGTACCTCGGGTGACCTGTTGGTCGATTCAGGTACGCGGGGCGGCCGCTCACTGCGGTGGGTCGGCCCGGCATCCGCTCAGAAGAGGCGGTGCTCGCTGTTGTCGACACCCTTGAGCTCGTCGTAGTCGAGCACGACACAGCGGATGCCGCGGTCCTCGGCGAGCGTGCGCGCCTGCGGCTTGATCACCTGGGCCGCAAAGACACCGGTCACCGGAGCCAGGTGCGGGTCACGGTTCATCAGCTCGAGGTAGCGGGTCAGCTGCTCCACCCCGTCGATGTCGCCGCGCCGCTTGATCTCGATGGCGACCGTGCCGCCGCGACCGTCCTTGCACAGGATGTCGACCGGGCCGATGGGGGTCATGTACTCGCGGCGGGTGAGGGTCCAGCCCTCGCCGAGGGTGGTGATGTGCTCGGCGAGCAGCTTCTGCAGGTGCGCCTCGACGCCGTCCTTGACCAGGCCGGGATCGACACCGAGCTCGTGGGCGCTGTCGTGGTGCACCTCGTGGATCTTGACCCTCAGCCGGTCCTCCGACTTCGCGTGCTGCACGACCCAGACGGCCGTGACGCCCTCGGCGGCCTCGGTCTCGTCGGGGGTGACCTCGGCCATCGCGCACGGTGGCGACATCCAGTTCAGCGGCTTGTACGAGCCCCCGTCGGAGTGCACGAGCACCGAACCGTCGGCCTTGACGAGCAGCAACCGGGTCGCCAGCGGCAGGTGGGCGGTCAGCCGCCCGTCGTAGTCGACGCTGCACGTCGCGATCACCAGTCGCACGATCGGTCACCCTACCCATTGCCCGGGCCGCCCTGGGCAGCGCACACTTTTCCTTGAGGTGAGGCCGATGAGGGCAGCTCTGCTCCTGGGATTCCTCCTCGTGCTGCCCGGAGCATGGTTCATCGCCACCGGTGAGGGGCTTCGCTGGTTCGCCGGTGGGGAGCGCCCGCGACTGCTGCGCCCCCTGCTGGCACGACTGGACCCGTGGATCGAGCGGATGGACCGCGAGCGCCGACGGTTGCTCGGGCGTCGACCGCCGGAGCCGGTCCCACCCGTGCTCATCACCCTCGAGCTGCGACGGCTCGAGGCCGAGATCCGCAAGGTCGAGAACGGGGACGCACCGCACCAGGCAGCCCGGCTGCGGGCCGTCCTCGCGGCCTACGACCAGGTGCTGCTCCAGCTGTGTGAGCGGTTGGACGTGCCGACCGACGTCGGGATGCCGCCCCTGCCCTCCCAGGACCGGCTCGCCATCGAGGCCGAGCTGGTCGCGGCCGGTCACGACTGGTGACTCACCGGATCGGGGGTAAGGAGCGTCACGCTGCGAGGGGGTCGTGACTCCCTCGCCCCTCTGACAGGATCGCGGACATGACGCGTGACTTCTCCACTGTTGGTGTGATCGGGCTCGGGACGATGGGTGCGGGGATCGTGGAGGTGTTCGCCCGCAACGGGATCGACGTCGTCGCGGTCGAGGTCGACGGCCCGGCCATCGAGCACGGCAAGGCCGTTCTCGGGGGGAGCACCGGGCGCGCGCTGGCCCGCGGCAAGATGACGCAGGAGGAGCACGACGCGCTGCACTCGCGGGTCACGTTCACGAGCAACCTCGGGGACCTCGCCCCCTGCCAGCTCGTCGTCGAGGCCGTGCCGGAGCACTTGGACCTCAAGAAGGAACTGCTCGGCAAGGTCGACGAGGTGGTCTCCGCCGACGCGATCCTCGCGACGAACACCTCGTCCCTGCCGGTCACCGAGATCGCCGTCGCGACGAAGAACCCCAAGCGCGTCGTCGGCATGCACTTCTTCAACCCCGCCCCGGTGCAGCAGTTCGTCGAGGTCATCCGCACCGTCATCACCGCCGACGACGTCTTCGAGGACGTCAAGGCGCTCGCGGAGCGGCTGGGCAAGAAGCCGGTCGTCGTCGGCGACAAGGCCGGCTTCATCGCCAACGCGCTGCTCTTCGGCTACCTGAACCACGCCGTCTCGATGTTCGAGAGCCGCTACGCCACCCGCGAGGACCTCGACGCCGCGATGCGCTTCGGCTGCGGTTACCCGATGGGCCCGCTCGCGCTGCTCGACCTCATCGGCCTCGACACGGCATACGAGATCCTCGACACGATGTACAAGCAGGGCCGTGACCGCCTGCACGCGCCGAGCCCCATCATCAAGCAGATGGTCAGCGCAGGCATGCTCGGCCGCAAGAGCGGTCGGGGGTTCTACACGTACGAGCAGCCCGGTTCGCCGCAGGTCGTCGCGGACGCCAACACCCCGGCTGGCGGTCCCCCCGCGGGCGTCACCCTGCGGTCGGTGGCCACGGTCGGTGTGGTCGGCTCCGGGACGATGGCGACCGGCATCATCGAGGTGTTCGCCAAGGCCGGGTATGCCGTGACGTTCGTGGCGCGCGGCGACGACAAGGTCGCCGGGGTGCACACCGCCCTGGCGCGCAGCACGTCGCGCGCGGTCGAGAAGGGCCGGATGACCGCCGAGGACGCCGAGGCGATGCTCGGACGGGTCAGCGGCGCCACCGACCGCGAGGCGCTCGCGGACGTCGATCTCGTCGTCGAGGCCATCGCCGAGGACCTCGAGATCAAGCAGCAGCTCTTCCGCGACCTCGACCGCATCTGCAAGCCGGGTGCCATCCTCGCGACGACGACGTCCTCGCTGCCGATCATCGACTGCGCCAAGGTGACCTCGCGTCCGCAGGACGTGATCGGCATGCACTTCTTCAACCCGGCGCAGGTCATGAAGCTCGTCGAGGTCGTGCACACCGTGACGACTGCACCCGACGTGATCGCCACGGTGCAGGACCTGTGCGCCAAGGTCGGCAAGGTGGCCGTGACCTGCGGCGACCGCTCCGGCTTCATCGTCAACGCGCTGCTCTTCCCCTACCTCAACGACGCGGTGCGCATGCTCGAGGCCAACTACGCCTCGGCCGACGACATCGACACGGCGATGAAGGCGGGCTGTGGGCTGCCGATGGGGCCCTTCGAGCTGCTCGACGTCGTCGGCCTCGACGTGTCCCTGGCCATCGAGCGTGAGCTGTACACCGAGTTCCGCGAGCCGGGCTATGCGCCGGCGCCGCTGCTCGAGCACCTCGTGACCGCCGGCTACCTGGGGCGCAAGACCGGGCGCGGGTTCCGCAC
>NZ_DAORSO010000124.1:0-6769 GCF_035443565.1 Ornithinibacter sp.
AGCAGTACGCCGACATCAGCCGCGCCATGGTCGCCCTGCCCGAGCCGCAGAACCAGCTCGCCGCGACCCTGGACTCCCGGGTCATCGTCGCCCCCCGGTTCAACGAGGCCATCCTCGACGGCCGCGCCAGCATCACCGGTGGCTTCACCCTGGCCGAGGCCCGAGCCCTGTCCGACCAGCTGAAGTTCGGTGCGCTGCCGCTGTCCTTCGTCGAGCAGACGAGCATCGACATCAGCCCCACGCTGGGCAGCGAGCAGTTGCGGTACGGGTTCATCGCCGGCTTCATCGGACTGTTCCTCGTGTTCGTGTACTCCCTGCTCCAGTACCGCGTCCTGGGTCTGGTCACGGTGGCCTCGATCCTCGTCGCGGGCCTGCTGACCTACCTCGCCATCACGATCCTCGGGTGGTCGCACAACTACCGCCTCGACATGGCCGGCGTGACCGGCCTCATCGTCGCCATCGGGTTCACCGCGGACTCGTTCATCGTGTACTTCGAGCGCATCCGTGACGAACTGCGTGACGGGCGCTCCCTCGCCGCTGCCGTCGAGACCGGGTGGAACCGCGCCAAGCGCACCATCCTCATCGCCGACGGCGTGAACTTCCTCGCCGCCGCCGTGCTCTACGCGCTCGCCAGCTCGAGCGTGCGCGGCTTCGCGTTCACCTTGGGCCTGACCACGCTCATCGACCTCCTGGTCGTCTTCTGGTTCACCCACCCGGTCGTCTCGCTGCTGGCCCGGCGCCCGTTCTTCCGTGACGGCCACGCCTGGTCCGGCCTGGATCCACGTCGCCTCACCCTGAGTTCGGCCAAGCCCCGGTATGCCGGTCGCGGCCGTTTCACGCACCCCACTCCTGCCGCGGCAGGCACCGAAGGAGGTGTGGCATGAGTTCGCGCTTCGCCACGCTCGGCAACGACCTCTACACCGGCGAGAAGTCGGTGCCCGTCGTCGCCCAGCGGCGCCGGTTCTACATCGCCTCCGCCGTCGTCATGCTCATCGCCGTCCTCGGCCTGGTGTTCCAGGGCCTGAACCTCGGGCTCGAGTTCCGCGGCGGTTCGGAGTTCCGGGTGGCGACCACGTCGCTGCCCGCCACGTACGAGGACATCGCCCGCCAGGCCATCGGTGCAACTGAGAGCCAGCGTGCCGTCAACGTCACCGTCGTCGGCAACAACACCGTGCGGGTGCAGACCGAACGACTCAACGACACCGACAGCCAAGCCGTCCGCCAGAACCTCGCCGAGGCCTTCGGGGTGCCGACCTCTGAGGTCAGCGGCACCTTCATCGGCCCATCGTGGGGTGCGTCGGTCAGTCAACAGGCACTGCGCGCCCTGGTGATCTTCCTCGCCCTGGTGGCCGTGGTCATGAGCATCTACTTCCGCAACTGGAAGATGGCCGCGGCGGCGCTGATCGCCGTGGTCCACGACATGATCATCACCGTCGGCATCTACGCCCTGATCGGGTTCGAGGTGTCGCCCGCGACGATGATCGGCTTCCTCACCGTGCTCGGCTACAGCCTCTACGACACGGTCGTCGTGTTCGACAAGGTGCGCGAGAACACCACGGAGGCCTTCGCCAACGGCCGCATGTCCTATGCCGAGGCCGCCAACCTCGCCGTCAACCAGACGATGGTCCGCTCGATCAACACCACGATCATCGGCGTGCTGCCCGTGGCCGCCGTGCTCGCGGTCGGCGCCATCTGGCTCGGGCCCGGCGTGCTGCTCGACCTCTCGCTCGTGCTCTTCGTCGGCATCATCGTCGGCGCCTACTCCTCGATCTTCATCGCCACGCCCCTGCTCGTCTCCCTGCGGCGCAACGAGCCGGCCGTCATCGAACTGGCCAAGCGAGCCAGCCGGTACCAGGCCCGGCGGGCCAAGGACGTGGCCGCGGCCGAGACCGCTGAGGCATTCGGCGAGGGTGACGGCGGCGCCGAGGACCCACGGGTCGCGGTGTCCGCGGGCAGCGGCACGCGTGCCGCGGCATCCGGCGACGCATCGACCCTGTCCGGCCGGGCCGTGCACAAGTACGCCCAGTCCGGTCCGCGCAACCAGCCGCGGCGCCCGCCGAAGTCCAAGCGCTGAGCATCGTGGACCGGCATCGGCGACCGGCTGGCTGAGCACTACACTCCCGGCATGGTCGAGGACGGTACGTGGGTCGGGGCGGGGACACCCCCACCCGGCGTGTCCTCGCGCGCCAGGGCCCGGGCGGCCCTGGCCCTCGTGGGCCGCAACCGCACCCCTGGCAACCCGGTCCTCGAACCGCTGCTCCAGGTCGTGCGGGGAACCCACCCGAAGGCGGACGTCGCCGTCATCGAGCGGGCCTACGCGGTCGCGGAGCGCGCGCACGAGGGGCAGAAGCGGCGATCGGGCGATGACTACATCACCCACCCCCTGGCGGTGACCACGATCCTCGCCGAGCTCGGCATGACACCGACGACGTTGGCTGCGGCGCTGTTGCACGACACCGTCGAGGACACGTCGTACAGCCTCGAGGCGTTGCGGCGCGACTTCGGTGACGAGATCGCCATGCTCGTCGACGGCGTGACCAAGCTCGACAAGGTCACCTACGGCCAGGCCGCGCAGGCCGAGACCGTGCGCAAGATGGTCGTGGCCATGGCGCGCGACATCCGGGTCCTCGTCATCAAGCTCGCGGACCGGCTGCACAACGCGCGCACCTGGCGCTACGTCTCGCAGGAGAGCGCCGCCCGCAAGGCCAAGGAGACCCTCGAGATCTACGCCCCGCTGGCCCACCGGCTCGGCATGAACACCATCAAGTGGGAGCTCGAGGACCTGTCCTTCCAGGCGCTGTACCCGAAGGTGTACGACGAGATCGTCCGGCTCGTGGCCGAGCGTGCCCCGGCTCGCGAGGAGTACCTCGCCACCGTGCGCGACGAGGTGAGCGCCGACCTGGCCACGGCCAAGATCAAGGCCACCGTCACCGGCCGGCCCAAGCACTACTACTCCGTGTACCAGAAGATGATCGTGGGGGGCCGCGACTTCGAGCAGATCTACGACCTCGTCGCCGTGCGCGTACTCGTGGAGACCGTGCGCGACTGCTACGCGGCGCTGGGGGCGCTGCACGCCCGGTGGAACCCGGTGCCGGGGCGGTTCAAGGACTACATCGCGATGCCGAAGTTCAACATGTACCAGTCGTTGCACACGACGGTCATCGGCCCGGGCGGCAAGCCCGTCGAGATCCAGATCCGCACGCACACGATGCACCGCCGGGCCGAGTACGGCGTCGCGGCCCACTGGAAGTACAAGGAAGAGCCCAACGCCAAGGGTGCGGCCGCCCGGGGGGCTCAGGGCGGGGCGCAGGCCCGCGACGGCCAGACCGGTCCGATCAACGACATGGCTTGGTTGCGCCAGCTGCTCGACTGGCAGAAGGAGACCTCCGACCCGGGTGAGTTCCTGGAGTCGCTGCGCTTCGAGATCACCGCCAGCGAGGTCTACGTCTTCACGCCGAAGGGACAGCTCGTCGGTCTGCCGGCCGGGTCGACGCCGGTCGACTTCGCCTATGCCGTGCACACCGAGGTGGGCCACCACTGCATCGGCGCCAGGGTCAACGCCCGTCTCGTGCCGTTGGAGAGCCGCCTCGACAACGGCGACGTCGTCGAGGTGCTGACGTCCAAGGCCGACTCCGCCGGCCCGTCGCGTGACTGGCTGAACTTCGTGCGCTCCGCACGGGCCCGCAACAAGATCAAGCACTGGTTCACCAAGGAACGCCGCGAGGAGATGATCGACGAGGGCAAGGACGCCCTCGCGAAGGTGATGCGCAAGCAGGGCCTGCCCCTGCAGCGACTCACCTCGGTCGAGTCCCTCACGGGCGTCGCCGAGGAGCTGCGCCTGGCCGGGATCGACGGTCTCTATGCCGCCATCGGCGAGGGCCACGTCTCGGCCCAGCACGTCGTGTCGCGGCTCGTGGCCTCGGTCGGGGGAGAGGAGGGTGCCAGCGAGGACATCGCCGAGGCAGCCAGCCCCACCGCCCGGCGCACCCACCACCGACGCTCAGGCGACCCCGGGGTCGTCGTCAAGGGCATGTCGGACGTGTGGGTCAAGCTCGCGCGGTGCTGCACCCCGGTGCCCGGCGACGACATCCTGGGCTTCGTCACGCGCGGCACCGGCGTCTCGGTCCACCGCCGCGACTGCACCAACGCCGACTCGCTGCTCTCCCAGCCCGAGAAGATCATCGAGGTCGAGTGGGCCCCCACCTCGGGCAGCCTGTTCCTCGTCCAGCTCCAGGTCGACGCCCTCGACCGGTCGCGACTGCTCTCCGACGTCACCCGGGTGATCTCCGACAACGGAGTCAACATCCTGTCCGCTGCCGTGACCACCTCGCGCGACCGGATGGCCAAGCTGCACTTCACCTTCGAGATGGGTGACCCGGCGCACCTGGGCCACGTCGTGCGAGCCGTGCAGAGCGTCGACGGAGTCTTCGACGCACACCGGGTCACCGGCGGAAAGCGCTCAGACCACTAGCGTCCGGCGAGGTGGTCGCAGGAGCGACCACCCTGCCGGACGCAGCGACCGTCAGCCGCTGAACTCGTCGAGGCCGGCGCGCGCCTGGTCCAGCCACTGCTGCTGCGCCGCCAGCTTGCTGGTCGCGGCTGCGGCCGCCTTGGTGTCGCCCTTGGCCTCGGCCTTGGCCAGGTCAGCCTGGGTCGCTGCCACCGAGGCCTCGAGCTGGTCGACCATCGAGCGGGCGCGGGCCGCCACCTCGGGGTTGGTGCGCTTCCAGCGCTGCTCGTCGGCCTCGCGGATCGTGGCCTCGACCCGGCGCATCCGCTTCTCGACCCGCTCGAGGTCGGCTCGGGGGACCTTTCCGGCGGCCTCCCAACGGTCCTGGATGCCGCGCAGCGTTGCCTTGGCCGCCTCGACGTCGGAGACCGGCAACAGCGCCTCGGCCTCGACGAGCAACGCCTCCTTGACGACGAGGTTGGCCCGGAAGGACTCGTCCTCGGCGGCGACGACCTCGTCCTTGGCGGTGAAGAAGGCATCCTGCGCACTGCGGAACCGCTCCCAGAGGGCGTCGTCCTCGGCGCGCGAGGCGCGACCGGCAGTGCGCCAACGGTCCATCAGCTGCTTGAACGCGCGCGCGGTCGGGGCCCAGTCGGTGCTCGTCGCGAGCTTCTCCGCCTCGGTGACGAGGGCCTCCTTGGTCGAGCGCGCGTCCGCGCGGCTCGTCTCGAGGTCGGCGAACCAGGCGCGGCGGCCCTTGTCGAAGGTGTTGCGGGCGTGGCTGAAGCGGGTCCACAGGGCGGACTCCGTGGTCTTGTCGAGCTTGGGGCCGCTGCGCTGGTGCTGCTTCCACTCATCGAGCAGGGCCCGCATGCGCTCACCGCTGGTCTTCCACTGGGTGGAGCCGGCTGGCTGGGCCGCGATCTTCTCGGCCTCGGCGACCAGTGCCTCGCGCTGCTCGGCGGCCACCGCGCGGGCTGCTGCCCGTGCCTGCGCCTCCTCGGCACGCTTGGCGGCCAAGCCCTCCTCGACCCGGGCCACGGTGGCCTCCAGGGCGGCGAGGTCACCCACGACCCCGGTGGAGGCGATGTGCTCCTTGAGCGTCGTCAACCCGTCGGCGACCTCCTTGGAGGCGACCTCGGGGTTGCGCAGCCGCGCCTCGAGAAGGTCTGCCGACGCGGCCAGCTCGTCGTACTTGCGCGCGAAGTACTGCAGGGCCTCCTCGGCGGACGCCCCCGGGTAGGACCCCACCTCGCGCTCCTCCTCACCGACGGTGACGAAGACGGTGCCGGTGTCGTCGACCCGACCGAAGCGGGCTGACTCCGAGTGGCTCACCGGTGCTGCGGGAGCCGCCACCGGGCGGGCCTGGAGCCGGGAGGCCAGGGCCGCGGGCGAGGGGATGGCGGGGCGGGGGGTGGGCTGGTCGTCGGACACGGTCAGGCCTTCTTCTCGGTGACAGCAACGCTGAGGATGCTGATCGGTGCGGCGGGGAAGCCGTCATCGGGGCTCGAACCGCCGGGGCCAACCCCGGCGGCAACAATCTTGTCGACAATATCCAACCCTGCGGTGACCGTGCCGAACACGGTGTACCCGTTGGGGTCCGGTAGTGACGAGTCGCCGTACACGATGAAGAACTGACCGCCGTTGCCCTGCTCGGGATCCTGGGTGCGGGCCATGGCGACCGTTCCTCGCGGGTAGCTGCCGTCAGCCGGCGCGTTCTCGACGCCGAAGCCGTAGCCGGGGTTGCCCTGACCGGTGCCGGTCGGGTCGCCGCACTGGAGCACCTTCAGCGTCGGCGACGTCGTGAGGCGGTGGCACGGCGCGCTGCGCCAGTAGTCGCGCTCGGCGAGCTGGACGAACGACGCCACGGCCTGGGGAGCCTTCTCACCGTCCAGGGTGAGCTCGATGTCGCCGCAGTTGGTCGCGATGGTGGCGACGTACGTCTTGCCCTTGGCCGTCGCGGCATCCGGGAGGTCGAGCTCGGCACCGGTGCCGAGGATCTCCGGCGGCGGCTGGCAGCCCGCAAGCGTGGTGGCGGCGGCGCTGGGCGAGGGGTCCGGATCCTGCGAGCCGAAGACGGTGCCGAGGAGAGCCAACGCGCCGAGTACGGCGACGACCGTGGCGATGATGGCGAGCACGCGGTTGCGCCGCGCACCGTCGGCCTCGCGCTGGGCGATGGCCTTGAGCTGGCGCTCGTGGCGGCGGCGCGCTCGAGCGCGCTCCTGCTCCTTGGTCATGGCTCGCGGTCCCTTCCTGGTTGCCGGCATCGGCATGGTTCCGGCATCCGGCGACGGAGCCGGTATCGGCGGCCCAGTCTAG
>NZ_DAORSO010000125.1:0-3053 GCF_035443565.1 Ornithinibacter sp.
CGCCGCCGACGACCGGCAGCCACTGGCCGGCCACGGAGGGGACCATGCTGACCGCCCTGCTCGTCATCGGAGGCATCGGCATCCTGATGCTGCTCATCTCGTTCGTCGCGGGCGAGGCCCTCGACGGGATGCTGGAGAGCGTCGGCCCCGACTTCCTCTCCGGCCTGGCGGTGGCGGGCTTCCTCGCGGCGTTCGGCTTCGTCGGCGCCCTGGTGCTCGACCTCACCGACTCCAACGGTGCGGCGCTCGGCGCCGGGCTCGTCGCGGGCGCCCTGGTCGGGGTGGGCGCCGGCAAGGCCAGCCAGGTCCTGATGCGCGGCGGCGACGAGTCGACCGTGCGCTCGTCCGGACTGGTCGGGCTCACCGGATCCGTGATCGACGCCATCCCGGCTGACGGTCTGGGCCAGGTCAGCGTCGTCGCGGCCGGACACATCACCCGGCTCAACGCCCGCGCCGACGAACCGCTGCCCAACGGCACCGCCGTCACCGTGACCGCGGTGCTGAGCCCGACCTCGGTGCGGGTGGCCCGCACGGGTGGCTCGTCCCGCCCGGCTGACGCGTAGGGCAGGATCGGGCAGCGACGCGGGGGGAACCGGGTAGGGGCCGTCGACGTCGACTGAGCACACGACCAAGAGCAGTGGAGCGCCGCGCCGACGCGACGCACGAAAGGGCAGACAACATGTTCGGACTCGAGATTCCCGTCGCACTCATCTCGGTACTGGGGCTGGTGACCCTGCTCTTCCTCCTGGGGCTGATCATCGCCTCGAGGTACAAGGTCGCAGGGCCCAACGAGGCGTTCATCGTCACCGGCCGCCCGGGCAAGGAGGTCCGCAACCCCGAGACCGGCATCATGTCGACCGACCTGTCGGGCCAGAAGGTCGTCATGGGTGGTGGCGTGTTCGTCGTCCCGTTCGTGCAGCGCCTGCACGTGCTCGACCTGTCCAGCCGTCGCATCATGATCCAGATCCGCAGCGCCGTGTCCGGCCAGGGCGTCAAGCTCAACCTCGACGGCGTCGCGATCGTCAAGGTCGGCGGCAACGAGGACTCGATCCGCGCCGCGGCCCAGCGCTTCCTCACCCAGCAGGGAGAGATCGAGACCTTCACCCAGGAGACCCTCGCCGGTTCGCTGCGATCCATCGTCGGCTCGCTGAGCGTCGAGCAGATCATCCGTGACCGGGCCGCGTTCGCGCAGCGGGTCGCCGACGAGGCCGAGTCCTCGCTCACCGGTCAGGGCCTGATCCTCGACACCTTCCAGATCCAGGACATCACCGACGACGGCTCCTACCTGTCCGACCTCGGCCGCCCCGAGTCCGCCCGGGTGGGCCAGACCGCGGCGATCGCCGAGGCCAACGCCCGCCAGGCCGCCGAGCAGGCCCGCCTCGCCGCCGAGCAGGAGATCGCCGTCGCGAACCGCCAGCTGGCGCTCAAGCAGTCCGAGATCAAGGCCGAGACGGATGCCGCGGCCGCCACCGCTGCCGCCGCCGGGCCGCTGGCCCAGGCCGACCGCGAGCAGGTCATCCTCACCGAGCAGGAGAAGGTGGCCGTTCGTCAGGCGGCCCTGAAGGAGCGCCAGCTCGACACCGAGGTGCGCAAGCCCGCCGACGCCGAGCGCTACAAGGTCGAGCAGGAGGCCGAGGGTGCCCGCAACGCGGCCATCGCCGAAGCGGACGCCCGCCGTCAGGCCTCCATCGCCGCCGCACAGGCCGAGGCCGAGAAGGCGCGCCTCACCGGTGAGGCCGAGAAGTCACGACGCACCGCGCTGGCCGATGCCGAGGCCATCGAGGGTGAGCGTCGCGGACAGGCCGACAAGGCGCTGCGTGTCGCCCAGGCCGAGGCCCTGCGCGCCGAGGGTGAGGCCCAGGCCAGCGCCATCCTCGCCACCGGCCAGGCCGAGGCCGAGGCGATGAACAAGCGTGCCGACGCCTTCGCCCGGTACAACGAGGCGGCCGTGCTCCAGATGCTCATCGAGGTGCTGCCGAAGGTGGCCCACGAACTCGCTGCACCGATGGGTTCCATCGACCAGCTCACCGTGCTGTCGACCGAGGGTGCGGGTGCCCTGCCCAAGCAGGTGACCGACAACCTCACCCAGACGATGGCGATGCTGAAGAACACCACCGGCATCGACATCCAGAGCATCGTGCAGGGCTTCGGTGATGGCTCGTCGACCAAGACCACGACCACGACGGAACGCCCCGTCAAGGGTTCGGCCGTGTCGGCGCCGTCAGCCACTGCCGCCTCGACCGACGAGTAGGCCCCTGCAGCGGGCTAGTTCTGAGGTGATATCCCCGGCTCGTTGGCAGACATTGCCAACGAGCCGGGGCTGTATCCGAGATTGAATCTGACGCATGGCGACGGCGCAGACGAGCACTTCGAACCGGCGGATCCGGGTGGGCATCGACACCGGAGGGACGTTCACCGACGTCGTCGCCTTCGACGAGGACACCGGCGAGCTCGTGACGACGAAGACCCCGAGCACGCCGGCCAACCCGGCGGACGGCTTCATCGCCGGCATCGAGAAGATCCTCGGGGTGCTCGGCGCGACGGGCACGGACATCACCGCCGTCAGCCACGGCACGACGGTGGCGACGAACAAGCTCCTCGAGGGCAAGGTGGAGCGCCTCGGGTTCATCACCACCGAGGGCTACGAGTTCATGCTCGAGATCGCCCGCCAGGCCGTGCCCGACGGCTACGGCAACTCCTACTTCTGGGTCAAGCCCCCGCGCATCGTCGAGGCCGACCACGTGCGCACCATCGGCGGCCGGATGGACTTCGAGGGCAACGAGCTGCGCCCGTTCGACGAGGCGGATGCCGTGGCGGCCGCCCGCTGGTTCCGTGAGCGCGGCATCACGACGATCGGGGTGTGCCTCCTGCACTCCTACGCCAACGACACGCACGAACTGGCGATGCGCGAGGTGCTGCGCCGCGAGCACCCGGAGGCCGTGGTGTCGATCAGCTCGCAGGTGCTGCGCGAGTACCGCGAGTACGAGCGCTCGATGACCACCCTGGTCGACGCGGCGGTCAAGCCGAACGTCAGCCGCTACGTGCGCAACATC
>NZ_DAORSO010000125.1:3153-6523 GCF_035443565.1 Ornithinibacter sp.
GATCCCGTTCTACGTCATGAAGTCCAACGGTGGGGTGCTGTCGGCCGACGAGGTCGTGCACCAGCCGATCACCACCGTGCTCTCCGGCCCGGCCGCGGGGGCCCTGGGGGCGGCGCTCATCGCCCGTCGCGCGGGGTTCGACAGGGTGCTCACCTGCGACGGCGGTGGCACCTCCACCGACGTCTCGGTCGTGCTCGACGGTGAGCCGACGCTCACCACCGAGGGGACGGTCGGCGCCTACCCGAGCAAGATCCCGATGATCGACGTCGTCACCGTCGGCGCGGGCGGTGGCTCGATCGCCTGGGTCACTCCCGAGGGCACCCTCAAGGTGGGGCCTCAGTCGGCCGGGGCCGACCCCGGACCGCTCTGCTACGGCAAGGGCGGCACGGAGCCGACGATCACCGACGCCCACGTCGTGCTCGGGCGCATCCCTCCTCACCTGCTCGGTGGCGAGATCCCGCTCGACGTGGATGCCGCGCGCGCCGGCATCCGTGACCTCGCCGCCCGCCTCGGGCTCGACGAGGAACGGTGCGCCACCGGCATCCTCGAGATCTCCGCGTGGAACCAGGCGAACGCCCTTCGTCAGGTGTCGGTGAAGCGCGGGCTCGACGTGCGCGACTTCATGCTGACCACCTTCGGCGGGTCGGGGTCGCTGCTCGCGTGCCGGCTCGTCGACATCCTCGACCTCGCCGGGGTCGTCGTGCCGCAGAACCCCGGGAACGTGTCGGCGTTCGGGCTGCTCACCGTCGACGTCAAGAACGACTACGTGCAGACCCACGTGGCCCGGCACGCCGGCCTGGACCGGTCCGCCGTCGAGAAGGTGCTCGACGAGCTCACCGCCCTGGCCACTGCCGCCCTCGACACCGAGGGTTTCCCCCGCGAGCAGCACGAGCACGTGCGCACCGCCGACCTGCGCTACTTCGGCCAGGCCTACGAGGTGCGGGTGCCCATCGGCGCCGGCCCGCTCGACGAGGCAGCGGCCGAGGCGGTCGCGCAGCGGTTCCACGACGAGCACCGCCAGCTCTACGGCTACGACTTCCGCGACGACCCGCGCCAGCAGGTCGAGTGGGTCAACCTGCGGGTGACCGGCATCGGCCCGATCACCCGGCCCGAGCTGCGCGAGATCGCCCCGCGCGATGATGCCCCCCTCACCCCGCGCTCCGCGCGCCCCGTCTGCTTCGACGCGGATGCCGGGTACGTCACCACCGACGTCTACTGGCGCCCGGACCTGCGGGCCGGCGACACCTTCCGCGGCCCGGCCGTCATCGAGGAGTTCGGCTCCACCGTTCCCGTCCACCCCGGCTTCACCGTGCGCGTCGACGCGTTCGGCAACCTCGTCGTCACCAAGGAGGCCTGACATGTGCGGCCCCATGATCCACACCGCCGTGGCACCGCCGGCGACGTCCGGCAGCGCCGGCGCGCCCGCGGCATCCGACCTGCCCGTCAACCCGGCCGGACTGCCCACCGCGTACGAGCACGGCAACCGGCTCACCCCCGAGGGCAGCACGGTCGACCCGATCCTCGTCGAGATCGTCCAGGGCACCCTGGCCAGCGTCGAGATGGAGGTCGAGACCGCCATCGCGCGCACGTCGCGCAGCCCGATGATCCGCGACGCGCACGACTTCCGCGCCGGCATCCACGACCGCCAGCTGCGCAAGCTGACCGGGCGCTCGTACTCGGCGCTCGTGCACCCGATCGCACGCGACTTCCCCCTCGACGAGATGCGCGAGGGCGACGTGTTCTTCCACAACGACGTCTACGAGTCCGAGGGCGGCATCGGCCACCTGCCCGACCTGTGCGTCACCGTGCCGGTGTTCCACGACGGCGAGGTCGTCGCGTTCGTGCAGGCGTTCGGCCACCACGACGACATCGGTGGTGCGGTGCCCGGCTCGATGCCGAGCAACGCGCGCACCGTCTTCGAAGAGGGCCTGTCGGTGCCACCGATCAAGCTGTGGGATGCCGGCGTGCCCAACCAGGCTGCGCTGCGGATCATGACCCGCAACTCCCGGATGCCGGACAGCCTCGCCGCCGACCTCGACGCCGAGTGCTCCGCGTGCCTCATGGGTGCGCGCCGGCTCGGCGAGCTGTTCGCCCGGTACGGCCGCGACAGCATCGAGGCGGCCTTCGACGCCATCCTCGACGCGACGACCGAGACCTACCGGCGCGAGATCCTCGGCAAGATCCCCGACGGCACCTACGTCTGGGAGGACTACGCCGAGCACGACGGGGTCGACGAGCCGCAGCTGCACACCCAGCGGATCACCCTCACCAAGACCTCGACCGGCGGCCCGGGCCCCGGCGACGGCGGGCCGAAGCTCGTCATCGACTTCACCGGCACCGGTCCGCAGGCCAAGGGCCCGATCAACCACTGCGGGGACTACGTCGGCGGCAACTTCCTCAAGAAGTGGCTCGCGCCGATCCTGCGCAACCTCGCCGACACCCCCGAGCGGATGGCCGAGCTCGACGTCAACGAGGGCATCGTGCCGCTCATCGAGATGCGCTTCCCCGAGAAGGGCACGCTGCTCACGCCGATCTACCCGGCCCCGACCAACGCGCGCACGTTCGTCATCCTGCGCCTCCTCGGTGTGCTCGCGGGGGTCGTCGCCAAGGCGGTCGACGGGCGGATGCCGGCCGACCAGGAGACCATCCGCTACACCGGCGTCTACGGCAAGGACCGCGACGGCAACGACTACCTCATGCGCGAGGTGCTCGGCGGTGGCTCGGGTGGGCGCTACTACGCCGACGGCGAGGACACCATCCACGTCGTGCCCGACAGCCGCAACCTGCCGACCGAGTTCACCGAGAGCCGTTTCCCGTTCATCGTCGAGCGGCTCGGGCTGGCCGTCGACTCCGGCGGCGCCGGGCGCTACCGCGGCGGCCTGGGCTACGAGAAGCAGATCCGGATGTTGCGCGACGCCAACTTCATGTCGATCGCCGACCGGTCGATCCTGGCCTGCTGGGGGGTCAAGGGCGGAAAGGCGGGCCGGCCGTTCGAGGTGACCATCGACGTCGGCGGGCCGAACGAGCGGGTCGTCGACGCGCTGGCCGACGCCGAGCCGGTGCTGGCCGGGCAGGTGATCCGCATCCGCACCACCGGTGGCGGCGGGTGGGGCGACCCGCTCGAGCGTCCCTACGACGAGGTCGAGCGCGACCTGCGCTGGGGCAAGGTCTCCTTCGAGGGGGCCCGGGCCGACTACGGTGTCGTCGCGTCGGGTAGCGCAGACGCGGTCGTCATCGACGTCGCCGCGTCCGATGCCGTGCGCGCCGAGTTGCGGGCCGAGCGCGGCGAGCAGCCGTTCTTCGACCGCGGGCCGGGGTACGCGGCGCTGTCGGGTGGTGCCACCTCCGCCGAGGTCGACTGGGTGTGAGC
>NZ_DAORSO010000126.1:0-2395 GCF_035443565.1 Ornithinibacter sp.
CTGCGCCGCGATCTGGGCAGCGCCCCACACCACCCAGCCGGTGCCGTCGAGCTGGGCGACGCGGTCGTCAGGGGGGCGCCGCGTGCTCGGGTCGTAGCGCGCCTCGAACCCGCCGTCCCTGCCCTGGACACCGCGCAGCCAGCGCAGCTGGTCGGCCGCTGCGTCGTGGTGGCCGACCCGGGCCAGGGCTGCTGCCACGAACGAGACGTCCCTGGGCCACGCGTAGCGCCACCGGTCGGTCCACCCCGCCACGGAGACCTTGAGGTCGGCGGAGAGGGCGCGCAGGTCGAGCAGGGCAGAGCGGAGCACATCGTCACCCGCGTCGAGGCAGGTCTGCACCCAAGGGGCGCACGAGGCGAGCCACGCCTGCTCCTCCTCGAGCAGGGCAGCCGTCTGGACGCGGTCGGCGAGCACCCGCGTGCCCGGCACCACGGCATCCACCCGTCCCACCGGGACGATCTCACGGCTCCCGCCCCCGCCGAAGGCCACCGTCTCCCCGTACAACGGCACCTCGGCGCGCATGATCCGCTCGGTGATGCTCCAGTACGCCGTGCCCGAGTAGGCCAGCAGCCCGACCCCACCGAGCAGCACGCGGCGGCGGGTCAGGGCGATCGGGGACACGACGAAACTGTATGCCGGATGCCTGAGCAGGGCTCCCGACCCCCGTGAGCCGGATCACGCTGTGGGCACCGTCATACGCACGCAACCGGGGCCGGGTCGGCGGCTAGGTTCACGCAAGACCCAGCCTTCGCCGCCAAAGGAGCACGACCGCATGGACCAGATCCGCGAGGCCATCCTCTCCGGGGACCGCACCGAGCAGACCTACGCCGGGATCGAGGTGCCGAAGACCTATCGGGCCGCGACCGTGCACAAGGACGAGGCCCTGATGTTCGAGGGTCTGGCCAGCCGCGACAAGGACCCGCGCAAGTCCCTGCACGTCGAGCAGGTGCCCACCCCCGAGCTCGCGCCCGGTGAGGCCCTCGTCGCCGTCATGGCCAGCGCCATCAACTACAACACCGTGTGGACCTCGATCTTCGAGCCGGTGTCGACGTTCGGGTTCCTCGAGCGCTACGGCCGCACCTCGGAGTTCGCCAAGCGTCACGACCGCGACTACCACGTCGTCGGCTCCGACCTCGCGGGCGTCGTCCTGCGCGTGGGCCCGGGTGTGACCAAGTGGAAGCCCGGCACCGAGGTCGTCGCGCACTGCCTGTCCGTCGAGCTCGAGGACGCCGCCGGTCACGACGACACGATGATGGACCCGCAGCAGCGGATCTGGGGGTTCGAGACCAACTTCGGCGGTCTGGCCGAGCTCGCGATCGTCAAGGCCAACCAGCTGATGCCCAAGCCCACCCACCTGTCGTGGGAGGAGGCGGCATCTCCCGGCCTGGTCAACAGCACGGCCTACCGCCAGCTCATCTCGCGCAACGGCGCCCACATGAAGCTCGGTGACCGCGTGCTCATCTGGGGTGCGTCGGGCGGATTGGGTTCCTACGCGACCCAGATGGCCCTGGCCGGCGGCGCGACCCCGATCTGCGTGGTCTCCTCCCCCGAGAAGGCCGCGATCTGCCGCGCGATGGGCGCCGAGCTCATCATCGACCGCTCCGCGGAGGGGTACCGGTTCTGGAACGAGGACGGCACGGCGCAGAACCCCAAGGAGTGGCAGCGCCTGGGCAAGAAGATCCGTGAGCTGACCGGTGGGCACGACGTCGACATCGTCTTCGAGCACCCCGGCCGCGAGACCTTCGGCGCCAGCGTCTACGTCGCCCGCAAGGGCGGCACGATCGTCACGTGTGCGTCGACCTCGGGATACATGCACGAGTACGACAACCGCTACCTGTGGATGAACCTCAAGCGCATCGTCAGCTCGCACTTCGCGAACTACCGCGAGGCGTGGGAGGCCAACGAGCTCATCGACCGCGGCCTGATCCACCCGACCCTCAGCCGCACCTACCGCCTCGAGGACGTCGGTACCGCCGCCCTGGACGTGCACCGCAACCTCCACCAGGGCAAGGTCGGCGTGCTCACCCTGTCGCCCGAGGAGGGCCTCGGCGTGAGCAACCCCGAGAAGCGGGCCCGCTTCGAGAGCGAGATCAACCGCTTCCGCAACGCCTGACCTTTTCCCGACTTCGTGCGACTTGGGTGCGGTTCTGCGCCACACACCTGCCCAGACCGGTGCCGAAGTCGCACGAAGTCGGAGAGGGATGCCGTGGCGCCCGGCGGCCTCATCTCACCGTAGGGTTGCCGCGGGAGGTGTGGCGTGGACGTGTCGAGGCTGTGGAGCCCGGTGACCCGGTGGGGTGAGTTCCGGCGACGGCAACTCGCGGCGCTCGAGGAGAGCAACCGCATCGCGGCCCGGGCGACGGACGCCGAACCCGCCGACGTCGACCACACCGCC
>NZ_DAORSO010000126.1:2495-6491 GCF_035443565.1 Ornithinibacter sp.
CCCCCACCGGGAGCTCCGAGGAATCCCGCACCTCGGCATCCTCGCCGTTCGTCGTCGACCCGACCCAGCCGACGGTCACGCCCTACGGTGTCATCGGCCGCCCGCTCAACCGCCACTCGCCGTTCTACATCGGCTTCTTCGGCGCCACGGGGGCGATCATCGCCATCGGCCTGTGGCGGCTCGTCGGGCAGATCACGACGACGCTGACGCTGCTCGTCGTCTCCCTCTTCATCGCGCTCGCACTCAGCCCGATCGTCGACGGCCTCGTGTCGCGGGGCGTGCGCCGGGCCGCGGCCGTGGCCGCCGTCTTCAGCGGGTTGCTCGTGATCTTCGGCGTGATCCTGGCCGTGGTCATCCCGCCCGTCGCCCTCGAAGGGGCGGAACTGGCGCGACAGGCCCCCGGATACGTCGAGCAGCTCCTTGATGCCCGCTGGGTGCGCGACCTCGACGCGAACTATGACGTCCTGGATACCCTCCAGGCCGAGATCCGAGCGCGGGCCATGGACCAGTCGTTCATCCAGGGGGTGCTCGGCGGCATCTTCGGGGTGGGCAGAGCCGTGCTCAACGGCACCTTCCAGGTCTTCACGGTGCTCGTGCTGACGCTGTACTTCCTGGGGTCGCTGCCGCGCGTCAAGCAGGCTGGTTACGCCCTCGTGCCGGCCTCGCGGCGGGCCCGCGTCGAGCCGCTGTCGGAGGAGATCATGCGCCGGGTGGGCTCCTACGCCCTGGGCCAGGTCTCCATCGCCACCCTGAACGGGGTGCTGTCGTACCTGATGATGACCCTCGTCGGCATCCCGTACGCCGCGGTGCTCGCCGTGACCGTCGGCCTGCTCGGGCTCATCCCGATGATCGGTGCCACCCTCGGGGCGGTGCTCGTGTGCGCCATCGCGTTCGTCTCCGAGCCGAACACGGCGCTCATCGCGGGCGTGTACTACCTGATCTACCAGCAGCTCGAGAACTACCTCGTGGCACCGCGGATCATGCAGCGCACCGTGTCGGTGCCGGGGCCGGTCACCGTCGTCGCCGCCCTCGCCGGCGGCGCGCTGCTCGGGGTGCTCGGCGCCCTGCTCGCGATCCCGGTGGCCGCCGGGCTCCTGCTGCTCTACGAAGAGGTGCTGGTCCCGCGCCAGAACCGCGCCTGACCGCCCCCTACGGCTCAGGGGCGGGCGGCGTGCCGGGCCGACCAGCAGCGGGTGTGCCAGTGCCGCCGCTCATCGATACCGCCGACCCCCTGCGCCGGCCACACGACGACGTGCGGCGTACCGACGGCAATGCCCTGGTGACACCCCGGGCACCGGTACTCACGGGTCGATGTCGCCCCCGACAGCTGGCGGACGTGCCACGGACGGCCCGAGTAGGACTGGGTACCGACCTCGCTGGCGCCCGAGAGCGGCCGGGACTCGAGGTCGCGGCGGCGGCGGTTGGCCCTGGGCATGCCGCCCATGCTTCCAGACGACGTCAGCCCGTGATGCGCGCGCTCGTCGGGTCGTACATCGGACGCAACGACACCACGGCCGGATGCCGGGTCCCGGCGACATCGACCTCCCACCGCCCGTCGGCGAGCCACTGCGGCGTCACCGGCCCGTCGCCGCCGACGAACGCCAGGCCCACCGCGCCGCCGAGGGTCCAGCCGTACGACGCCGAGCGCACCTCCCCGACGACGACACCGTCGCGCAGCACCGGCTCGGCGTGGAAGAGCAGCGGCTCGGGGTCGCTCAGCAGCACCTGGACGAGCCGGTGGTGCGGTGTGCCCCGCTCCTTGGCCGCCAGGGTGGCCTCGCGCCCGACGAACCCGCCCGGCTTGTCGAGGGCGACGGCGAAACCGAGCCCGACGCCGTAGACGTCGTCGGTGTTGTCGATGTCGTGGCCGAAGTCGCGGTAGCCCTTCTCCATCCGCAGGCTCGACAACGCCTTGAGACCCACGGGTCGGATGCCGTGCGCAGCACCCGCCGCGAGGACGGCATCCCACACCTCGCCCGCGCGCGAAGCGGGCGCGTACAGCTCCCACCCCAGCTCACCGAGGTAGGTGATGCGGATGGCGAGCACCTCGACACCGGCGATGTCGACGCGGCGCGCCGCCCGGAACGGGAAGGCCTCACTCGACCAGTCAGCGCCGGGAGCAGCCTGCGCGAGGGTCGCGCGGGAGCTGGGGCCCTGCACGGTGAGCAGCGCGAGCTCGGTCGTGACGTCCTCGACGGTGGCGTCGGCGTCTCCGACCGCCCGCCGCAGCTGGCCCAGCGCCGACCCGTGCGCGGTGTCGGACACGACGACGAGGAAGTCGTCCGCCGCCAAGCGGGTCACCGTGAGGTCGGCCCGGATGCCACCGTCCTCCCCGAGCCACTGGGTGTACGTGATGACCCCGTCGCGCTCGTTGACCGCGCCAGCGCTCAGGCGGTCGAGCACCACGCCGGAATCAGGCCCGCGCACCGCGAACTTGGCCATGAACGACATGTCCATGAGCCCGACGGCCTCGCGCACCGCCTCGTGCTCGGCGCGCCAGTTCGCGAACCACGGGTGGTGCCCCCAGCCTGGTTCGTCGGTGGGGGTCTGCCCACGCCCGGCGTACCAGGCCGCGGACTCCCAGCCGCTGACGTCACCCAGACGGGCACCCTCCGAGACCAGCCGGTCGTGCACGGGTGAGGTGAACTCGCCACGCGCGGAGGTGAGCTCGATGCCCGGGGTGTGAACGGCATACACGGTGCCGAGGATCTCGGCGGTGCGCTGCGCTCGGTGCGTCGGGTTGAGCTGCCAGTCCCGGAAGCGGGCGACGTCGAACCCGGTGACGTCGACGTCGGGGTGGCCGTCGGCGACCCACTGAGCGACGATGCGGCCCATCCCGCCAGCCGACAGGATGCCGACGGAGTTCAGCCCCGCACACACGAAGTAGCCGTGGATGCCGGGAGCCTCACCCACCGCCGGCGCGAGGTCGGGGGTGAAGGACTCGGGCCCGCAGAAGAACGTGCGGATGCCGACGGTCTCGACAACCGGTACGCGCGCGATGGCGCGCTCGACGAAGGGGCCCATCCGGTCCCAGTCGGGGGCGATCTCACCGAAGGAGAAGTCGCGTGGGATGCCGTCGACGTTCCATGCGGCGGCGACCGGCTCGAAGAGCCCGACCATCATGCCGCCGCCCTCCTCGCGGTAGTAGCCGTAGGAGGCCGGGTCCTCGAACACCGGCGCGTCCGGGCTCATGCCGTCGATCGGCTCGGTGATGAGGTAGTAGTGCTCGGCCGCCTGGTTCGGCACGACGACGCCGTTGCGCTCGGCGAGCTCACGGGCCCACATGCCCGCGCAGTTGACGACGACGTCGCACTCGACGTCACCGGCATCCGTGCGGACCCCGGTGACCTCCTCGACGAGCCCGCGCGGGCGGGTGACGACCTGCTCGACCCGCACCCCCTCGACGATCCTGACCCCGAGGTTGCGGGCCCCCCTGGCCAGGCTCATCGTGACGTCGACCGGGTTGACCCGGCCGTCGCCCGGCACGTGGAGGCCCGCGAGCAGGTCGTCGGTGCGCGCCAGCGGGAAGAGGTCGGCCATCTCCTTCGGGCCGATCTCCTCGACCTCGAGGCCGATGTGGCGCTGGAACGCCGCGACCCGGCGGTACTCCTCGAGCCGGTCCGCGTCCGCAGCCGCCTCGATGAGCCCGACCGGCTTGAACCCCGTCGCCACACCCGTCTCCGCCTCCAGGCGGGCATAGAGATCACGCGAGTACAGCCGCATCCGGGTGTTCGTCTCGCTCGTGGAGCCGAAACAGGTCATCAGGCCGGCCGCGTGCCATGTCGTGCCGGACGTCAGCCGGTCACGTTCGAGCACGAGGACATCGGTGATGCCCAGATGCGCCAGGTGGTAGGCGATCGAGGCGCCGATGACGCCTCCTCCGATGATGACGACCCGGGCCCGCGCCGGCAATGCTGTGCTCACCCGCCCAACCTATCCACCCCGCGCCCGGCTCGGTTCCCCCTCCCCCGTCGAGAGGAGGCAACACGCAGGCGG
>NZ_DAORSO010000127.1:0-6470 GCF_035443565.1 Ornithinibacter sp.
ACGACGGCAACATGACGCTCACCAGGGTGTCCGACGGGTCGACGGTCTCGTTCACGCGGGCCTACTACACCGCCGACAACCGGCTGCTCGTCAACCCGTTCGGTGGTACCGCCAGTACGCTCGCGCCGAACACGCAGTACCGGTTGACCCTCACGGGTGGACCATCGGCGATCCGCAGCCTGACGGGCACGCCCCTGGCGACGACCACGATCACGTTCACCACGCTGCCGGCGGCACCTGCTCCGACGGTGCTCAGCACGACTCCGGTGGACGGGGCGACCAACGTCGCGGTCGGTTCCAACCTCCAGGTCTTCTTCTCGGAGGCGGTCACGGGGTACGGAGGATCGAACGTGAGGCTCACCAAGGTGTCCGACAACACCAACGTGCCACTCACCCGGGCCTTTTACACCGCCGACAACCGGCTGCTCGTCAACCCCTTCGGCGGTGCAGCAGACACGCTGGAGGCAGGCACGGAGTACCGGTTGACCCTCACGGGTGGACCATCGGCGATCCGCAGCCTGACGGGCACGCCCCTGGCGACGACCACGATCACGTTCACCACGCTGCCGGCGGCACCTGCTCCGACGGTGCTCAGCACGACTCCGGTGGACGGGGCGACCAATGTCGCGGTCGGTTCCAACCTCCAGGTCTTCTTCTCGGAGGCCATCACGGGGCATGGGACGTCGACCGTACGGATCACGAAGGTGTCCGACGACACCAACGTGCCGCTCACGATGGCCTTCTACACGTCGAACAACCGGTTGCTCGTCAACCCCTTCGGCGGTGCAGCAGACACGCTGGAGGCAGGCACGGAGTACCGGTTGACCCTCACGGGTGGACCATCGGCGATCCGCAGCCTGACGGGCACGCCTCTGGCGACGACCACGGTGACGTTCACCACGGCGCCGTGATCGACTGAAGGGACTCGGCAGTGCTTGGCGCCCACCCGCGCAGGGTGGGCGCCAAGCCGTCGCCGGAGCACGAGAGCATGACCACGAGAATGGGGAGGCGACAACGATGAGAAGACGATGGTTGGCCATCGCGGTGGCAGGTGTGTTCGCGGTGTCAGGGTGTACCGGAGATTCGGACGAGCCGTCCGAGTCGTCCACGAGCAGCGCGACCACCGCGGGGCAGGAGGCCGGGGGCGGGGATCCCGCGGCGTCCCCGAGCGGCGCCTCGGCGCCCCCGCGGGAGAAGGCGGACGCTGCCTTCGGGAAGGCCTTCGCCTTTCCTGACGGGTTGAAGGTCACCGTGAGCAAGCCCGAGACGTTCATGCCCTCGGCAAAGTCGATCAACGGTGGGGAGCCGGCCTTCGTGACCTTCGAGGTCACCGTGGAGAACGGCACCACGACGAACGTGACTCCGGCCCAGGTCTTCGTCACCGTGCAGAGCGGCGCGGGTGAGGGGGGGCAGGTGCTGGACCCCGGCGAGGGCATCAAGAGTCCACCCACGAAGGCCGTCGCACCCGGCAAGAAGGCGTCGTGGCCACTGGCGTTCGGCGTCCTGGACGCCGACGACGTGGTCGTGCACGTCCTGCCCGGTATCGACGCCGAACCGGCGACGTTCGGGGGGTGAGTCGGCGGCCGGGCGGGGTGGGGGCCGTCCCCGTACCCTCGTGCGTGGACGGCTACCCATTGTGAACAGGACGGTGCGATGAGGATCCTGCTCATCACGCACCACTACGCCCCCGAGGTGGGTGCCCCCCAGCACCGGTGGAACGCGCTGGTCCGGCGGTTCGTCGGGGCCGGGCACGACGTCGCCGTGCTGGCGCCGTCGCCGCACTTCCCCAGCGGCCGAGGGCACCCCGGCGATGCCTCACTCCGCCCGGGCGCGGTCGCGAGGGGACTCCATGGCGAGCAGATCCACCGGCTCCGGTTCCTCGAGCACGACGCATCGGTGGCTTCCCGCGGCCTGGACCAGCTGGTCTCTGCCGCGGATGCGACTCGCGTGGGCCTGGCACGCTTCTCGGGTCAGCGGCGTCCGGACGTCGTCGTCGCGACGGCGCCCGGACTCCCCAGCCTCGCGGCGGGTCGGGTGCTCAGCACCGTCCTGAGGGTCCCACTCGTCATGGAGGTGCGCGACGCCTGGCCGGACCTGCTCAACGTTCGCCACGAGTGGGAGTCGGGCGCACCGGGACGCCCACCGTCCCCACGGCACCGTGCAACCACCGTGGCGACCCTGCTCAGCTTCCCGATCACGGTGATGCAGCGGGGGGCAGACGCGGTCGTGACCACCACGGACTCCTTCGCCGACGTGCTCCATGGCCGGGGCATGCACCCGGTGCGCGTGATCCGCAACGGCACGCACCTCACGATGCCGGTCACGCTCCCCCCGCCGGACCCCGCAGCCCCTGAGCTGCGGGTGCTCTACCTCGGCACGGTCGGTCGGTCCCAGGGCCTGGGGTCGGCGGTGCGTGCCGCGGCGCTTGCTCGTCGAGCGGGGGTACCAGTACGACTGCGGATCGTCGGTGACGGGGCAGAGACGCCTTCGCTCGCCGAGCTGGTCCACCGTCTCGAGGCCCCGGTGACGATCCTCCCTCCCGTGCCGCACGCGGACGTCCTGGAGCACTACGCCTGGGCCGACACGGTGTTGGTGAGCCTGCGGGGGTGGGAGCCCTTGGGCTGGACGGTCCCGTCCAAGCTGTACGAGGTGCTCAGCACCGGACGTCACGTCACGGGAATGCTCGCGGGCGAGGCGGCCCGCATCGTAGAGGACACCGGCGGCGGCCATGTGGTACCACCGGACGAATCCGCGGCTCTTGCCGCGCTCTGGGCACGCCTTCACCACGACCGCGGGCTGCTCGAGGTCGGCCCGACGCCCCGGGAGTGGGTGGCCCGGCACGTCGACAACGACGCCCTGGCCGACCAGTACCTCCAGCTGCTCGAGGGGGTCGCCCGTGGGTGAGGTACCCGGCCTCGACCGGCTCTCAAGGGTCACGCGAAACCTGATCCTCCTGGCTCGGACCGGGTCCCACCACGCGGCCGAGGACCCACTGCTCCTCGTGGTCCAGTCCGCGCGACGCCTCCCCCGCCACCTGCGGACACCCGTGGCCCGACTCATCGCACTCGGCAGCGCCGGACACCCGGGGCTGCGACCCGCCCTCGCCCAGTTCGTGTCGGATCGCCCCGACGACGCCGCCACCCTGCTCGGGCGCGCCACCCCTCCCCGGACCGCGGTGGGCCGACGGCTGGCCGGGGAGCTCGCCGTGCACCTGGGGCACCCGGAGAGCATCCCGGGCGGACTGACCGCGACGCCGGCAGTCACGCAGGCGCGATGGGCATGGCGACGCGGCGACATCTCGGTCGCCATCCAGCTCGCGGGCAGCTCGACGGCGGGGCATCGGTACGGGGCACGGCTGGTCTCTGAGCGAGCCATGATGCAGCCGGGGTTCCGGCTGCCGTCGAACGAGGGCCACGCCGGCTGGGAACCCGCTCGCCGGGGGGCTGGCCCGCGCGCCCTGCACGTGCTGACCAACTCACTGCCGCACACCTCGAGTGGGTACACGATCCGCTCCCACGCGGTCCTGCGGGCGCTGCTCGCGGAGGGCATCGAGGTCGAGGCGGTCACCCGGATCGGGTACCCGGTGACGGTGGGCCGGCCCCTCGCCCGCGCTGTCGACGTGGTGGACGGCGTGCGCTACCGGCGCGTGCTGGCCGACGGTGCCGCCCGCACCCCCGTCGAGCGGCTGCAGCAGATGGTGGCGCAGACGCTCACGATCGCTGAGGACTTCCGGCCCACCGTGTTGCACACGACGACGAACTACAGCAATGCCCTGGTGACCGAGGCCGTCGCCCGAACGCTCGGGCTGCCGTGGGTGTACGAGGTCCGCGGGCAGCTCGAGCGGACGTGGCTGGCCTCGCTCCCGGTGGGCGACCGGGCCGCCGGGGCCGCGAGCGAGCGGTACGCCCTGCTCCGGGCTAAGGAGACCGAGATGATGCTCGCCGCGGACCAGGTGGTGACGCTCGGCGAGACACTCCGGGAGGACCTCGTCCTGCGCGGGGTGCCGCCCGAGCGGGTGACGGTGGTGCCGAATGCCGTGGATGCCGCGCTGCTCGACGTCCGGCTGGATCCGGCGCAGGCCCGGGGCCGGGTGAACCTTCCAGAGGAAGGTTTCTGGGTGGGGACCGTGAGCTCCTTGGTCGACTACGAGGGCCTCGACGCCCTGCTCGACGCCGTGGCACTGCTGCGGGCGGAAGGACTCGACGTCCGGCTGGCCCTCGTGGGTGACGGGGTCTCGCGGTCGGCCCTCGAGACCCGGGCAGCACGTCTCGGGCTGGGGCAGGCCGCCGTGCTGCCCGGTCGGGTGGGCAGCCAGGAGACGGCACTGTGGCACCGAGCCCTGGACGTGTTCGTGGTGCCACGCAGGGACCTCGAGGTGTGCCGCGTGGTGACCCCACTCAAGCCTATGGAGGCCATGGCGGCGGGTCGCCCGGTGATCGCCAGCGACCTGCCCGCGCTCGCGGAGGTCGTGCGCCGCCCCGACACTGGAGTCATGGTGCCGCCGGGTGACGTCAACGCCCTCGCCGCGGCGATCCGGTCACTCGCCTCCGACGCGCTCGCACGAGCCCGGTACGGAGAACGGGGCCGAGCGTTCGCGGCCACCCGCACCTGGGCCGCCCATGGTCAGCGCTACCGAGAGGTCTACGAGTCGCTGGCGGGGGCCCCATGACTGCCAAGCGCCCGCCCGCCGATGCGGTCGCTGCGGACAACGACTGGTTCTTCGACGGTCTGTCGGGCGAGGCCCGGGATGCCGAGGGCACGTGGACGCTCAAGCCGGTCGGCAGACGGCTTCCCCTCGGGCAGTACCTGCGCGCCCTCTGGCAGCGGCGGCACTTCATCTGGGTCGACTCCCGAGCGCGGGCGTTCTCGGCCAACGGGGGGTACCTCCTCGGGAATGCCTGGCTCGTGCTGAGCCCGCTGCTCGAGGGCCTCACCTACTACCTGGTCTTCGGTCTGCTCCTCCAGACCTCGCGAGGCATCGACAACTACGTCGGCTACCTGCTCGTCGGCGTCTTCATGTTCCACTACACGTCCCGGTGCATGACCGGTGGCGCCAACGCCCTCTTCACCGGGCGCACCATGATCAGGGCGTTCAGCTTTCCCCGGGCCGCCCTTCCGATGTCGGTGGTGCTGCGCGAGATGGTCGGCATGGGGCCGGTGGTCCTCACCATGGTGCTCATGATCCTTGCCATCCCCCCACACGCCGAGGTCTCGTGGCGGTGGCTGCTCCTCCCGATGGTGGTGGCGCTCCAGACCATGTTCAACCTCGGGCTCGCCCTGGTCATGGCACGGACCGCCCATCACCTGCCCGACATCAGGAAGGTCGTGGGGTTCGTCACCCGGTTGTGGCTCTACGGCTCCGCGGTCATGTTCTCCTTCGAGCGGTACGTCGAGGATCCCGGCGTGCTGCGACTCCTGGAAGCGAATCCCCTGTTCCTCGTGCTGGACATCACCCGAGACCTGCTGCTGTACGCCGTCACCCCCTCCGTGGAGTCATGGCTGACCCTCACGGCGTGGGCGGTCTGCTCGGTCTCCGTCGGGCTCCTCTTCTTCTGGCAGGGAGAGGAGCGGTACGGCCGTGGATGAGCAGACCGGCGGGCCCCCGGTGCGCCGGACCGGGTCGGAGGTGCCGACCGGGCACCCGACCGTGGCCGTCGCCGACCTCCACGTGCGCTACCAGACGTCGTCCACGGAGCGCACCACGCGGCATCCCGGCCAGCCACGCAGGCGGGTCCTCCACCGGCTCCTCGAGCGGAACCCCCAGGTTCAGGTCAGGGCGCTGAGCTCGGTGTCGTTCGTGGCCCGGTCCGGTGAGTCGATCGGGGTCATCGGCAGGAACGGTTCCGGCAAGTCCACCCTCCTGCGGGTCATGGCCGGGCTCGAGACCCCGACCCGCGGTTCGGTTCGCGCGCAGTCGACGCCCGTCCTCCTGGGCGTGAACGCTGCACTCATGCCGGAGCTCTCCGGGGAGCGCAACGTCGAGCTCGGTCTGCTCGCGATGGGCCTGTCCCCCAGGGAGGTCGAAGCGCTCCTGCCCGAGGTGATCGACCTCGCCGGTATCGGCGACTCCATCCACCTCCCGATGAGGACCTACTCGTCGGGGATGGGTTCCCGGCTGCGTTTCGCGATCGCGGCTGCTGCCAACCCGGAGGTCCTGCTCATCGACGAGGCGCTGGCCACCGGTGATGCCGCCTTCAAGGAGCGGTCCGAGGAGAAGATGACGGAGCTGCGCCGGAACGCCGGCACCGTCTTCCTCGTGTCCCACGCAGCCCAGACCGTCGAGGAGATGTGCACCCGGGCCATCTGGCTGGACTTGGGCCGGGTGGTCCTGGACGGCCCGGCATACGAGACCGCGCAGAAGTACCGGTGGTGGTCGTGGAACGTAGCCCGGGGCAACCACGAGAAGGCGAGGGTCCTGCTCGCAACGGCGGCAGAGGAGCAGAGGCTGGCCACCGAGCCAGACGCCTAGG
>NZ_DAORSO010000128.1:0-6419 GCF_035443565.1 Ornithinibacter sp.
AATTGCTGCGTGCCATCCGAACTTCTGCGTGGCCGGCCAAGCGATGGGCCGGAACCGGCTCGGTCAGACGAGGTCGACCACGCGCACCGTCTCGGCGCCGATCGCGGCCTCGACGGAGGTGACGACGTCGGCGGGGATCTCGTTGTCGAGGATCAGGGCGACCAGGGCCTTGCCGGTCACGTCGTCGCGGGAGACCTGCATGCCGGCGATGTTGACGTTGGCGTCGCCCAGGATCCTGCCGACGGCGCCGATGACGCCCGGCCGGTCGACGTAGGAGAAGAACGCCATGTGCACGCTGAGCGGGATCTCGAGGTCGTAGCCGTTGATGCCGGTGAGCTTCTGCACCATCTTCGGGCCGGTGAGCGTGCCCGAGACCGAGAGGGTCGAGCCGTCGGCCATCGTGCCGCTGAGGGTCGTGACGTTGCGGAAGTCCTCGGAGACCTCCTCGGTCAGCAGGCGCGACTCGCAGCCGAACTCCTTGGCGATGAGCGGGGCGTTGACGTAGGTGACCGGGTCCTCGGTGATGTCGGTGAACAGACCCTTGAGCGCTGCGAGCTGCCAGATCGACACGTCGTGGCTCGTGATCTCGCCACGGGCCTCGACGTCGAGCTGCACCGGCACGGCACCCGCGAACCCGGTGAACACGCGGCCCAGCTTCTCGACGAGGTCGATGCCGGGGCGCACCTCCTCGGCGACCGCGCCACCGGAGACGTTCACGGCATCCGGCACGAGGTCGCCGCCGAGGGCGAGGCGCACCGACTTGGCCACGGCGACACCGGCCTTCTCCTGGGCCTCCTCGGTCGAGGCGCCGAGGTGCGGGGTGACGACGACCGACTCGTGGGCGAACAGGGGGCTGTCGGTGCAGGGCTCGGTGGCGAAGACGTCGAGGCCGGCGCCGGCGACCCGACCCTCGGCGATGGCGTCGGCGAGTGCCTGCTCGTCGAGCACTCCCCCGCGGGCCGCGTTGATGATGCGCACGCTGGGCTTGACCTTGGTCAGCGCCTCGGTGCCGATGAGGCCGATGGTCTCGGGGGTCTTCGGCAGGTGGATCGTGATGAAGTCGCTCTCGGCGAGCAGCTCGTCGAGGGTGACCAGGCGGGCGCCCAGCTGTCCGGCGCGCTGCACGGAGACGTAGGGGTCGTACGCGAGGACCTCGACGCCGAAGCCCTTGAGCCGCTCGGCGACCAGCTGGCCGATGCGGCCGAAGCCGACGATGCCGACCTTCTTCTCGAGCAGCTCGACACCGCCGTACTTGCTGCGCTTCCACGCCCCGTTCTTCAGGGCTTCGTTGGCCGGTGCGATGTTGCGCGCGCAGGCGAGCAGCAGGCCGACGGCGAGCTCGGCAGCGGAGGTGATGTTGGAGGTCGGGGCGTTCACGACCATGACGCCGGCCTTCGTGGCGGCGGGCACGTCGACGTTGTCCAGACCCACGCCGGCGCGCGCGACGACCTTCAGGTTCTTGGCTGCTGCCAGGGCCTCGGCGTCGATCTTGGTGGCCGAGCGGATCAGCACCGCGTCGACGTCGGCGATGGCCGGGAGCAGGGCCGATCGGTCGGCTCCGTCGACGTGGCGCACCTCGAAGTCGGGGCCGAGTGCGTCGAGGGTGGCCGGGGACAGTTCTTCGGCGATGAGGACGACGGGCTTGCTCACGAAAGGAATCCTGCCTTCGGTGCTGCTGCGGTCGGTCATCCGCTGGAGATGCGGGATGCCGTGGCCCGGACGGGCCGCGCGCCTCACCGGTGCTCGGCGAGGCGCTCCGGCACGCCGCTGGGCCGGGAGTTCCATGATACGGGCAGCCCAGCATGTGGACTCCACTGACCACTCTGTGACACGGGACGCATGCCGCCACCACGGCATCCAGCGCGGGGTCGAGGTGTTACCGCCCGCAAAACCGCGCACCCACGATTCGACTGATCCTTCGACTCAGCCCCCGGCGGAGTCCGCAGGTGCCCGCTCGAGTCGGCGCGACACGACGACGATCGCCACCACCACGGCGACCGCCGCGAGGGCCCACCACCACGCCAGGTCGCCGAACCACGCGTCGAGCACCGTGAACCCGACGGTCGTGTACACGGTGGCCCAGAGCAGGGCGCCCACGGTGACTGCCGGCAGGAAGCGTCGCTGCGGCATCCGGAGCATGCCAGCCGACGCGTTGATCGCCGTCTGCACCCCGACGGTGAGGAAGCCCAGCGCCACGGCCGGGGCCCCGAAGCGCCGGACCCACCCCTCGGCCCGGCGGACGATGGGGCGCTCCAGGTGGTCGGCGAAGCGCGACCGACCACCCCCGGCGCGCACCCCACGGCCGACCCAGTAGGTCGCGTTCCCGCGGGTGAAGGCACCGAGCCAGAGCACCCCGAAGACCAGCCACACCGGCCAGCCCTCCACCCACGACTCCACCCCCAGATCGTAGACATGGCCGCGTGGGGCCCTGCCCGCGGGCGCGAACGAGAGAGCGCAACACGCCGGCCGCGACGAATCGCACCCGGCGTGTTGCGCTCACTCGACTGCCGCGGCGGGCAGGCGCGAGCCGGGGTCAGCGGGCGGCGGAACCCTCGACGTAGTCCTGGTCGCGGTCGGAGTCGACCCACGCCATGAGCTTGCGCAGCTCGCGGCCGGTGGCCTCGATCGGGTGAGCGGCACCCTTGGCGCGCAGCTCGGCGAACTCGGGCCCACCGGCATCCTGGTCGTCGATGAAGCGCTTCGCGAAGGCGCCGTTGCGGATGTCCGCGAGCACCGCCTGCATGTTCTCCTTCACCGACGGGTCGATGACGCGCGGGCCGGAGACGTAGTCGCCGTACTCAGCGGTGTCGGAGACCGACCAGCGCTGCTTGGCGATGCCGCCCTCGATCATCAGGTCGACGATGAGCTTGAGCTCGTGCAGGCACTCGAAGTAGGCGACCTCGGGCTGGTAGCCGGCCTCGACGAGGGTCTCGAACCCGTACATCACGAGCTGCGACGCGCCGCCGCAGAGCACGGCCTGCTCACCGAACAGGTCGGTCTCGCACTCCTCGGTGAAGGTCGTCTTGATGCCGCCGGCGCGCAGACCACCGATGGCCTTGGCGTAGGACTTCGCGAGGTCCCAGGCGTGGCCGGAGGCGTCCTGCTCGACCGCGAGCAGCACGGGCACACCGCGGCCGTCGACGAACTCGCGGCGCACGAGGTGGCCGGGGCCCTTGGGGGCGACCATGAGCACGTCGGAACCAGCCTCGGGGGTGATGTAGCCGAAGCGGATGTTGAAGCCGTGGCCGAACAGCAGCGCGGCACCCTCGGCGAGGTTGGGCTGGATCTCGTTCGCGTAGACGGTGCGCTGCACCTGGTCGGGCGTCAGGATGACGACGAGGTCGGCCTCGGCGACGGCCTCGGCCACGCTGAGCACCCGCAGGCCCTCGGCCTCGGCCTTGGCGCGGGACTTCGAGCCCTCGGCGAGCCCGACGCGCACGTCGACCCCGGAGTCGCGCAGGTTCAGCGCGTGGGCGTGGCCCTGGCTGCCGTACCCGATGACCGCGACCTTGCGGCCCTGGATGATCGCCAGGTCGGCGTCGTCGTCGTAGAACATCTCGGCCATCGTCTCGGCCTCTCCTCGTGGTGGTGGTGACTGTGGGTGGAAGTTCGGGTGGAACTGTATGCCGTGCCCCGGGTGGGGTGCGGCGTGGTCTCAGGCGGTGCGCAGGCTCCGGTCGGTGATGGATCGCGGGCCGCGACCGATCGCGACGATCCCGGACTGCACGAGCTCCTTGACGCCGTAGGGCTCGAGGACGTCGAGCAGGGCGCGCAGCTTGTCGGTGGTGCCCGTGGCCTCGATGGTGAGCGACTCGGTGGCGACGTCGACGACCTTGGCCCGGAACATCTGCACCATCTCGAGCACCTGGCTGCGGGTGGCGGCGTCGGCACGCACCTTGATGAGCATGACCTGGCGCTGGACGGCCGACGTCGGCTCGAGCTCGACGACCTTGAGCACCTCGACGAGCTTGTTGAGCTGCTTGGTCACCTGCTCGAGCGGGAGGTCCTCGACGTCGACGACGACGGTCATCCGCGAGACGTCGGGGTACTCGGTCTCACCGACGGCGAGGGAGTCGATGTTGAAGCCCCGACGGGAGAACAGCGCGGCGATGCGGGCGAGCACGCCGGGCTTGTTCTCGACGAGGACGGACAGGGTGTGCTTCGACATGACAGTCACCGCTTTCAGTTCCGGGGGGAGCCCGAGGGGACTCCGTCGTGATCGGCATCGAGGTCCTGCTCGAGCGCCTCGGACTCCTCGCGGTCCCACTGCGGCGCGGTGTCGCGGGCGACCTGGATGAGGTCGTTGCTCACCCCGGCTGCGACCATCGGCCAGACCATCGCGTCGCGGTGGACGACGAAGTCGACGATGACCGGGCGGTCGTTGACGGCCATGGCGGCACGGATGGTGTCGTCGACGTCCTCGGGGCGCTCGCACCGGAACCCGGCGCAGCCGTAGGCGTCGGCGAGCTTGACGAAGTCAGGCACCCGCGAGCCCACCGAGGTGTGCAGGTCGGTGTTGGAGTAACGCTCGTTGTAGAACAGGGTCTGCCACTGGCGCACCATGCCGAGCGAGCTGTTGTTGATGACGGCGACCTTGATCGGGATGTTGTTGATGACGCAGGTCGCGAGCTCCTGGTTCGTCATCTGGAAGCAGCCGTCGCCGTCGATGGCCCACACGGTGCGGTCGGGCTCACCGACCTGGGCGCCCATCGCGGCCGGGACGGCGTAGCCCATGGTCCCGAGGCCACCGGAGTTCAGCCAGGCGTTGGGGCGTTCGTACTGCACGAACTGGGCCGCCCACATCTGGTGCTGGCCGACGCCGGCGACGTACACGGCCTCCGGGCCGACGATGGCGCTGAGCCGCTCGATGACGTACTGCGGTGCCAGAGAAGCCTCCTCGGGCTCGGTGTAGCCGACGGGGAAGGACTCCTTCCAGCCTGCGACCCGCTCGCGCCACTCGCTGTAGTCGCCGCCACGGCCCGCGTCGATGTCGGAGTCGACGGCCTCGGTGAGGTCGGTGATCACCGCCTTGCAGTCGCCGACGATCGGGACGTCGGCCCGCCGGTTCTTGCCGATCTCGGCAGGGTCGATGTCGGCGTGGATGACCTTCGCGAACGGCGCGAAGGTCGACAGCTGGCCGGTGACGCGGTCGTCGAACCGGGCGCCGAGGGCGATGATGAGGTCGGACTTCTGGAGGCCGGTGACGGCCGAGACCGACCCGTGCATCCCCGGCATCCCGAGGTGGAGCGGGTGGCTGTCGGGCAGGGCCCCACGCGCCATCAGGGTGGTCACGACGGGGATCTTGCTCAGCTCGACGAAGCGGCGCAGTTCCTCGCTGGCCTCGGCGCGGATGACGCCGCCGCCCACGTAGAGGATGGGACGCTCGGCCGCGGCGATGAGGCGGGCGGCCTCACGGATCTGCTTGCCGTGGGGGCGGGTCACCGGGCGGTAGCCGGGCAGGTCGATGCGCGGAGGCCACGAGAAGGTGGTGCGGGCCTGGAGCGCGTCCTTGGAGATGTCGACGAGCACCGGGCCGGGGCGGCCGGTGGAGGCGATGTGGAAGGCCTCGGCGATGATCCGCGGGATCTCGTCGGCATTGGTCACCAGGTAGTTGTGCTTGGTGATCGGCATCGTGATGCCGCGGATGTCGGCCTCCTGGAAGGCGTCGGTGCCGATGGCGGCCGAGTTGACCTGGCCGGTGATCGCCACGATCGGCACGGAGTCCATGTGCGCATCGGCGAGCGGGGTCACGAGGTTGGTGGCCCCGGGGCCGGACGTGGCCATGCAGACCCCGACCCGCCCGGTGGCGGCGGCATAGCCCTCGGCGGCGTGGCCGGCGCCCTGCTCGTGCCGAACGAGGATGTGCCGCACCTTGACCGAGTCCAGGAGCGGGTCGTACGCCGGCAGGATCGCCCCACCGGGGATGCCGAAGACGGTGTCGACGTCCATCGCCTCGAGGGAGAGCACGAGGCTCTGCGCGCCGGTCACCTCGATCGGGGTCCGGGCGCGGGCCTGCTGCGCGACCTGCGCCGGGCTCGGGCTGCCGGGGCCACCGGAGCCCCCGGAACCGCTCGGGGTCGCGGCCGCGCTCTTGGCCATCGGGACAACCGGGTTCGCCGGCCTCGTTTCGCTCACTGCCGTTCACCGCTCTCTGGGGTTTGCCGCTTGCTCGCGGCCGTCGTCCGTGCACAAAAAAACCCTCCAGTCCCACGGGGGACGACGGAGGGAGCGCGTCTGCCTGATCGGTCAGACGCGCCGTGAAAGTACGAGGACTCGGGCCACCCCTGAACTGTCCCCCGCCGGGGTGGTCGTGTCAACCGGCGAGACGGCCGATCCCACGATCCGGGAAGGTGACGTGCCTCACCTGCCGTGGGTGAGCGTCGTGGATGCCGGGGCGCCGCAGCCGCGCCCTCCGCTAG
>NZ_DAORSO010000129.1:0-6404 GCF_035443565.1 Ornithinibacter sp.
AGGGCGGGCTGGGATGCCGTCGCGAGGGCTGCCGCCGTCAGCGCCGCTCCCACGGTCACGGCGAACGCGCCGGGGTGGCCGTGCATGTCGGCGAGGCGTCCGGCGGTGGCCGAGCCGAGGGCGTACCCGAGACCGGTGGCCCCGGCGAGCAGGGTCATCGCCGCACCGACCCGCTCGACGGGGGCAGCGCGCTCGCCCAGCATGAAGACGCTGATCATGTAGGGGGCGACGACGAAGCCCAGCACGAGGACGACGGCGAACAGCTGCGGCACCGTGTCGGTGACGAGCAGCGGCAAGGACAGCAGGGCCAGGCCCAGGGCGGCGACGAGCACGCGGGAGCCGTATCCGAAGCGGGCGGGCAGGGCCGCGACGGCGAGCCCGGCGATGACCGATCCGACACCGAGGCAGGCGTGGACCAGCCCCGCGAGGCCGCTCTGCCCGGCATCCGTGGTGAGCACCGTCGTGCCGGTCTGGATCGACCCGAACACCACTCCGATGAGCAGCTGCGCGACGAGCAGGATCGCGAAGGTGCCGGTGACGAGACGGCCGGTGGCGGCGGCATCCGGGCGGTGGGCGTGGGTGAGGCGGGCAGTGGGGTGCAGCGCGAACGCGCACCCGAACACGAGCAGGATCGCGGCGGCGATGAGCAGGGCGAGCTCGGGGCTGGCCAGCACGACGACGAGGCCGAGCAGTGCCGGGCCGAGCACGAAGGAGGCCTCGTCGGCGGCGCCCTCGTAGGAGAAGGCGGCCTCCATCAGGCGCGGCTGGTGGTGCTTCTGGTTGCGGGTGATGGGGCGCCAGCGAACCCGTGCGAGCGGGCCGATCTGCGGCATCGCGGCGCCGGCGAGGGCGGCGGTGAGGATGACGATCCACGGGGTGACCTGCGCGTGGGCGAGCACGACGAGGGCGATCAGCCCGAGCCCGCCGAGCACCGACTGGACGAACACGACGGGCCGTTGCCCGACGCGGTCGGCCAGGGCCCCGGCGATCGGGGCACCGATGGCGTTGGTCACGGCCAGGGCACCGGCGGCGGCGCCACCGGTGCCGTAGGAGCCGGTGGTGCCGGCGACGAGCAGCAGGGTGCCCATCTGGGCCATGGCCAGGGGCAGTCGGCCGATGAAGGCAATGGCGACGTAGAGCGGGCCGGCGAGGCTGAACAGCCGCCGGTAGGAGGCGAGGGGGGACATGCGCGGCTTCCTGGTCTGCGCCCGGGGAGGGCGAAACGAGTGTGCGCCGAACCCGCCTCCAAGGACGCACCAGGACCCTGTGCTCCGCCCATCCTACCGGCTCGCGTCCGCAGCCACCCCGCCTGAACTTTCTCGCCCGGTGCCAGAAACTTCAGGTTCGCACCACTAATGAAGTGGTGTCATGGTGAAGCTGGTGGCATCGGGCGAGAAAGTTCCGACGGGGGTTCGGGTCTGCCGCGCGCGGTTGGCCGCTTCGCAGGTGGCTGGAGCGCAATAAGTCGCGGAGGAGGGGGTCAGGTGGAACGGCGGGTGATCTGCGGGGCCTTGCGGATGCCGGCCCACGCGATCGCGCCCGCCACCATCGGTACCAGCACGCCCACGATGAGCAGAGAGAGCCACGGGATGACGAGGATCGTCTCCTGTCCTTCGGGCACACCGTTGACGGGATCCCACCCGGCGCTGGTGAGCGCTCGTGAGATCGCAATGCCCGGGACGAGGCCGACCGCGACCCCGAGCACGCACCCGACCGCGGCGAGCAGGAAAGCGGCGGCCCCGGCCATGAGTCGCCGGGTGCCCCGAGTGGCCCCGAGCGCTGCCAAGGTCGCCTGGTCACTTTGCTGCTCGGCGACGGTGAGAGCTGTCGAGGTGAGCGTGATGACGAGAATGAGCAGGGCGAAGACCCCCAGCAGGGCAGCGACCACGATGCGGTCGTCGCGGGTGAACCCCCGTTCCACGGAGACCTCGAACCCGTCGCCGAGTGCCGCCCTCAACCGCTCCACCGCTTCCTGGGTGACGGGCGCACCTGCCGCGTCCCGCACCGTGAAGCTCTCGGGCCGAGAGGGCCACCCGGTGGTCACGACGGAGTCCGATGCCAGCATGAGGCTGGCACCGAGCATCTTGCCCTCGGTCTGCGCTGACTCGGCCAGTTGGATTGCGGGAAGGCTGGCCTCCTGGAGCACCTCGACCTGTGGGTCGGTGGGCCCGGTGGCGTTGGGGTCGATGACGAAGGTGCCCCGCGCCACCCTCACCTGGTCGCCGGACGCGGTGGCGGGTGACAGGGCGCGGGTGATGACGGCTCCGGCGCGCACGGCGTCCGCCTGAGCGGCGTCGAGGCCGAGGCGTCGCACGATCTCCTCGGCAGGGAGCAGCAAGGTGGAGCCCGTGCCGCCGTATGTTGTTCCGCCAGTCGAGCAGGGCGCAGTGCCGAACACGAAGGAATCGGTGGTGCCAGCCTCCTCAGCAGCCAGGTATCGCGCATTCTCGGCAGCGTCCCACTCGGGGTCCGAGATGGTGCGGGCTGCGGTGCACCCGGGCGGGACGATGGAGACGAACTCGAGCCGGTAGGGCTCGGTCGGGACGGCGTCTAAACCGTTCATCGGGTCCACAGCGCCGGCTGCGACGTTCTCGGTGACGATCAGGCCCGGTGCCGCGGCGCGAATGGCGTCGGCGGTGATCGGTTCGGCCCATGCTCGCACCACCACTTCGCCGGGAAGGGTGACCGGGATGTACGTGCGCCGACTTTCCTCGGTGTCGCTCGCGAGCCCAGTAAGCCCAAAGCTCAGTCCGGCGACCGCCGCCAGGACCGCCGCGACCGAGGGTGCGCTGCGCGAACGATGGCGCGCGAGGTCCCGGGCCGCTATCCGCAGCGTGGTCGGGAGGTGCGAGCCGAGCCGACCGATCCCTGCCAACGCGACCGGTACGAGGAAGAGTGACCCGACGATGAGAACGACGGCGCCAACGGTGACGGCGTAGTCGCCTCCGGTCTGGATGCCGAGGAGTCGGGTCACGCTCGGCAGGCCCGCGACGCCCGTGGACCCGAGGATGACCAGGGCGCCCAGGGCGCTCAGGACGGCACCGACGGCGAGCACCACCTTGCTCGGGGGAGGCGAGACCGCCTGACCTCGCATGACGCCGACGATGTCGAGGCGCCCGAGTCGCCGTGCGGGCAAGAGGGCCGCGATGAGGGTGCTAACAACCGCGCAGAGGGCGATGCCACCGAGCAGCACCCATCGAATGTCCAGCGGCGCGTCGACGCCGTAGTCGGCCCAGCGGTTCAGGCCGCGGATGAGCAGCGGGGTCAGGGCCACCCCGAGAGCCGTTCCGGCGAGGGCGGACGTGGCCCCGAGCACGAGCGCAGAGGCCAGCACGGTTCGGCGCAGCACTGCGGTGGTCGCGCCGTTGCTCGCCGCGAGCGCCAACGTGCGGCGCTGGCGCGCGGCACTGACGGCGAATGCCGGCCCGACGAGCAGGGTGGTGATGATGAGCAGCATCGCGCCACCCATCCCGGCGATGAGTCGCATCTGGCTGTCCTCGCCGGAGGCCGACTCCTGCACCTCTGCTGGCAACTCACTGATCGCCGGCGGATCGCGAAGGACGGATGCGGACGAGACGCGCAGGCCGTATTCGTTGAGGGTGCGCACATCCGCCCAGGTCACCGGGTCCGTGCCGCGCACGATCCACCCGCCGTAGGACTGTTCCAGATCAGGTGGCTCGACAGCCGTCACGAGCCCCACGGTGTCGTACAGGCTCGCTGCCCGGGCCACGCCGACGATCGCGAGCGTGCGGTCAGACCCCGCGATGGAGAGCGTCTGCTGCCCGGTGGAGGGCAGGCCGCTGTCGACTCCGGATGCCGTGACGAGTGCCTCGTCGGCTCCCGCCGGCCAGCGCCCGGAGACCAGCTCGAGCTTGTCGCCGAGCCCGACACGACCGTCCAGCGCGAGTGCGCTCACGCGGACACGGCGCTCGTCGACGGTCAGCCGGGCGTCGAAGTGCCGCACGGCAGAGACTGGTGCTCCCCCGATGAGTGCCGCGATGGCCTCGGAGTTCTCCTCGCCGGATCTCTCCGGGTCGTACCCGGGGATGGGTCGCGCCGCACCCTCGGACCCGCCGAACCCCCTGGCGGGATCTGGGCCCTGGAGGACACGGCTGGAGTCCGGGCCTTCGATGAGCGCCTGCCCGTTGCCCATGAGCATCGGGATGGTCTCGGCGCCGCGGATGTCGGACGTCAGGGCGAGAGTCAGCACCAGGCTCAGCAGGGCCGTCGGCACGGTGACCATGACGATGATCAGGGCGCTACGGCCCTTGTGGCGGCGCACGTCGCGCCGGGCCATACGCAGGGCAACCGCCCAGCTTGCCCGCCAGGCGGCGAACCGGCTGATCTCGGCAGGTGCCTCGGCGGCGTGGCGAGGCGCATCGGGGTGCTCGTCCGCGCCGCTGCTCGGAGCGCCCCCCGGGCGGGCCAGCGTGGTCATCGCGCTGCCTCGCCCGCGACGAGCAGGTCCTCCGGGGTCTCGCGATGGCCGGTGCTGTCGACGATGACCCCGTCCCGCAGGAACACGACCCGATCGGCCCAGGCGGCGTGCCGCGCCTCGTGGGTGACGAGCAGGCCGGCCACGCCCTCGTCGCACCGCTCGCGCAGCACCCGCAGCACCTCCTCGCCGGTGTGGCTGTCGAGGGCTCCGGTCGGTTCGTCGGCGAGCACGAAGCGGCGGCTGCCGACCAGTGCCCGTGCGATTGCGACGCGCTGTTGCTGCCCACCGGACATCTGGTCGGGGAAGCGGTCGGAGAGCTCCATCAGGTTCATCAGGTCGAGGGTCCGGCGGGCCTGCCGCCTGGCTTGGCCGGCGCGGGTGCCGTCGAGCTCGAGCGGCAGGGCGACGTTCTCCGCCGCGGTCAGGCTCGGGATGAGGTTGTAGTCCTGGAAGATGAAGCCCATGCGCCGACGCCGCAGCTTGGCGAGGTCGCGCGGCGCGAGGTCGGTCAGCCGGTCGCCGGCGATGGTGACGGTCCCGCTCGTCGGTCGGTCGAGGCCGCCCGCGACGTTGAGCAAGGTCGACTTGCCCGAACCGCTCGGCCCCATGACGGCGACGAGTTCGCCGAGGTGGATGTCGAGGCTGACCCCGGCGAGCGCGACGACCGCCATGTTCCGGTCGCCGTGGATGCGCGTGACGTCCGTGAGGACGACGTGTGGTGTGCTCATGACTGGTTTCCCCCGGTGTGCGTGTGGTGAGTCGCGCTGGCGTGGTGATGGGTGGGGCCGGATGCCGTGGTGTCGGATGCCGGGTCGGCACCGCGCGGGTGGGCCGGGTGCTGGTGGTCCGGCGTCCTGTGCGGATCGGCGTACTCAGGCCGAGGGCGCCGTCGGGCGATGACCGTCTCGACGTGGTCGAGCCATCGGGCCTCGCCCTCGGCCGCGAAGATCAGGTTCTCCAGCACGAGGAGCCAAGCGATGGGATCCTCCACGGCCCTCGGGCCCTCGGCAGCCCCCTCCGTACTGCCGAGGGCCTCTCGCTTGAGGCGGGTGAGGTCTCGCAGGTGCTGCAGCGTGGCCGTGCGCTGGGCCTGGACAACCCGGGGCACGTCGACCCCGGGGGCGGTCACGGCGAGGGCGAGCTTGATCGTCAGCTCGTCGCGAGGAGTGTTGGTGCGGTCGACCGGGGTGGTCCACCAGGCGTCGAGAACCTGCCGGCCTGTGGAGGTGAGTCGGTACGCGATGCGCCCCTCGGCATCCGGCTCACTCGCCTGTGCCACGAGGCCATCGCGCACGAGTCGGTCGAGCGTGGTGTAGACCTGTCCGACGTTGAGCGGCCAGGTGCCGCCGGTGCGTGCCTCGAACTCGGTGCGCAGTTGAGCGCCGTACTTCTCCCCCTCGGACAACAAGGCCATGAGCCCAGATCTGACGGACATCGCCGCCCCCTCCCTGCCGCGGAATACTCGGTATGCACCCCGCCGTGGGACATGTATACCGAGTATTCACGCCCCCGTCAACACGCCGGCCCCATCCCGAAGTCGAGCAGTGGGGGAGGTGGCTGGAGTGCAATCAGTGCGGGGGTGTGGTGGTCAGCGGGCGAGGAACTGCGCCGCAAGGGCCAGGGCTGCGGGCACCGTCTGCACGAACAGGATCTTGCGGCTGGCCGTCGCGGCCCCGTACAGGCCGGCGACGATCACACAGCCCAGGCTGAACACCGCGAACGCGAACCGGTGCTCGCTCGGCCCCACCATCGCCAGCAGCAGGCCCGCGACGAGGAACCCGTTGTACAGGCCCTGGTTGGCGGCGAGCACCTTCGTCTGAGAGGCGAGCTCGCGGCTCGTGCCGAAGGCAGCACGGCCGCGGGGGGTGTCCCACCAGAGCATCTCGAGCAGCACGATGTAGACGTGGATCAGGGCCACGAGGCCCGTCAGGACCAGGGCGACGGTGCTCATGCCCTGATGTCTACC
>NZ_DAORSO010000130.1:0-3161 GCF_035443565.1 Ornithinibacter sp.
GGTATGGTCGGGCCATGGCAGCGACGCGGCTGATGCCCACCGAGGAGGGTCAGGACCTCATCGACCTGACCCGCGAGATCTGCGACAAGGAACTGCGGCCCAAGGTCGACGACGCCGAACGGGCCGCCGCCACCGACGAGTCCTTCCCCACCGAGGTCTTCCGCACCCTGGGCGCCGCGGGCCTGCTCTCCCTCCCCCACCCCGAGGAGTTCGGCGGCTACGGGCAGCCCTACGAGGTCTACCTCCAGGTCGTCGAGGAGATCGCCTCCGCGTGGATGAGCGTGGCCGTCGGAGTCTCGGTGCACTCCCTGACCGCCTACCCGGTCACGACGTTCGGCACCCCCGAGCAGCAGAGCACCCTCCTGCCCGACATGCTCTCGGGCGAGCAGCTCGGCGCCTACTGCCTCTCCGAGCAGCAGGCCGGCAGCGACATCGGCTCGATGACCACCCGAGCCACCACCGACGACGCCTCCGGCGAGTACGTGCTGCGCGGTCGCAAGGCCTGGATCAGCCACGCCGGGCACGCCGACTACTACACGACCTTCGCGCGCACCTCCGATGACGGCGGCAAGGGCCTGTCCTGCCTCATCGTCCCCGGCGACGCCACCGGCCTGTCCTTCGGCACCCCCGAACGCAAGATGGGCCTGCACTGCGACACCGTGCGCGAGGTGATGTACGACGACGTGCGCGTCGACGCCTCCCGCCGCATCGGGGCGCAGGGGCAGGGCATGGCCATCGCCCTGTCGGCGTTGGATGCCGGTCGCCTGGGTATCGCTGCCGCCGCCACCGGGTTGGCCCAGTCGGCCCTGGACCTCGCGGCGTCGTACGCGAAGGAGCGCCAGCAGTTCGGCCGCGCCATCGGTGCCAACCAAGGCCTGGCCTTCCTCATCGCCGACATGGAGGCCGCGGTGACCAGCGCCCGCGCGACCTACCTGCACGCCGCTCGCCTCAAGGACGCCGGCCGCCCGTTCTCCAAGGAGGCTGCGGTCGCGAAGCTGACGGCGACGGATGCCGCGATGCGGGTCACGACGGATGCCGTCCAGGTTCTCGGTGGGGCCGGGTACACGCAGGACTTCCCCGCGGAGCGATTCATGCGCGAGGCCAAGGTCACCCAGATCTTCGAGGGCACCAACCAGATCCAGCGCCTCGTCATCAGCCGACACGTCCTGCGCTGATCGCGTGTCCACCATGAACCTGCGACTGGCTGCCGCACTCGTCACCGCCCTCGTGGCGACGGGCGGGTGCGCCGCATCGACGCAGGAAGGCACCGACGCCACGACCTCGCCAAACCCCGCGAGCACGACGCCCGCGGCATCCACGACACCCGGCCCGACGGCATCCGAGAGCCCTTCTCCCGGCGCCGGTGGCACCCTGCCCGCCGACATCCGCACCCGCCCCGAGGTCGCGGCGGCCATCGCCGACACCGCCCAACGCGCCCAGGTCGACCCCGACCAGGTGCTCGTCGCGGCGTGGTCCCCGGTCACGTGGAACGACGGTTCGCTGGGCTGCCCGCAGAAGGGCATGGACTACACGCAGGCGCTCGTCGACGGTGAACTGCTCATGCTGCGCGTCGAGCAGGCCCTGTTCCAGTACCACTCCGCCCGCGGCGGCCCGTTCACGTACTGCGCCGCCCCGGACGCCAGCTACACGGTCACCGGCTGACCCTCGCGCGGCTCCTACACTCGGGTGGTGACCCGACCCGTGCTGCGCCAGGTGCACAACATCGGCCGTCGCCGGGCCTGGGTGATCTGGCTGGTCGCGCTGTCGGTCTACATCCTGGCCGTCTTCCACCGCACCTCGCTCGGCGTCGCGGGGCTGCTCGCGGCCGACCGCTTCGGCATCACGGCCGCGCAGCTCGCGACGTTCACGGTGCTCCAGCTCGCGGTGTACGCGGCGATGCAGATCCCCGTCGGGGTGCTGATCGACCGGTACGGCTCGAAACGCCTCATGGTCACCGGGCTCACCCTGATGACCGGCGGCCAGATGTGGTTCGCCTTCGCGGGGACCTTCGAGGCCGGGATGGCCGCCCGCGTCCTGCTCGGCGCGGGCGACGCGATGATCTTCACCTCGCTGCTGCGCCTGGTCGCGGTGTGGTTCCGGGTCAAGCAGGCCCCGTTCATCACCCAGCTGACCGGGATGGCCGGGCAGCTCGGGGCCATCGCGGCGGCCACCCCGCTGGCAGCCGCCCTGGCCACCTGGGGCTGGACCCGCTCGTTCGCCACCGCGGCCGGCATCGGAATCGTCCTCGGCGTGCTGCTCCTCGCCGTCGTCAAGGACTCCCCGTACCGGGGCGAGTCGGTCGAGCGGATCAAGGTCCGCGCCCTGGCCCGGACGCTGGCCGAGGTGTGGGGCAACCCCGGCACCCAGCTCGGGCTGTGGGTGCACTTCACCTCGCAGTTCGGCGCCACCGTGTTCGTCATGCTGTGGGGGTTCCCGTTCCTGGTCAGCGGTGAGGGGGTCGACGAGGACGTCGCGTCGTGGCTGCTCATCGTCATGACCGTCACCGGCATGGCCGCCGGCCCGGCCGTGGCGGCCTTCACCGCGCGCATCCCCTACCGTCGCTCGCAGCTGGTGCTCGGCATCGTCGGGTCGATCATGGCCGTCTGGGCGGTCGTGCTGCTGTGGCCGGGGCCGGCGCCCTTGTGGCTGCTCGTCGTGCTCGTCGTCGTGACCGCCCTCGGCGGCCCCGGGTCGATGGTCGGCTTCGACCTCGCGCGCACCTTCCACCCCTCCTCGCACCTGGGGCGCGCCACCGGCGTCGTCAACATCGGCGGCTTCGTCGCCTCGCTCGCGACGATCGCGCTGATCGGCATCGTCCTCGACCAGCTGGCTCCGGGTGGGCCCTCGACCTACACCCTCGAGCACTTCCGCATCGCGATGTCGGTGCAGTTCCTGTTCTGGGGCGTCGGCGTCATCCAGCTCGTGCGGTACCGCCGCAAGAGCCTGCGCCACCTCGAGGAGGTGCACCCCGCCGCACTCGACGCGCTGCGCTCGGGTGAGACCCTGCTCCCCGGCATCTCACGCCCCGAGGACCCGCGTCCCTGACCTCGCGGGAACTGCTCGTCGGGCGTTCACGCGGATGCCGCGTGTCGGTCACCTGATCGCGCGCTCGCCTCGCCCAGACTTGTCCTGACCGGGCCAAGTATGAGTTGGCCCGGTCC
>NZ_DAORSO010000130.1:3261-6375 GCF_035443565.1 Ornithinibacter sp.
GCGCCCGTCACGACCGCGGTGCGGCCGCCCAGGTCGAAGGCGGCCGGAAGGGTCGCTGTCACCGTCAGCCGACGGCTGCGGTGAAGGACTCCTCGAGGACGTCCATGCCCTCGTGGAGCAGGTCGTCGGAGATCGACAGCGGCGGCAGGAAGCGGAAGACGTTGCCGTAGGTGCCGCAGGTCAGGGTGACCAGACCCCGCTCGTGGCACCCCTTGTTGACGGCGCTGGTCAGTGCGGCAGCCGGCTCCTTGCTCCCGGCGTCGGTGACGAGTTCCATCGCGATCATCGCGCCGCGACCGCGGACCTCGCCGACCTCGTCGTACTTCTCCGCGAGGCGGCCGAGACGGTCGGTGAGGATGTCGCCGATCTCGCGAGCCCGCGCAGCAAGGTTGTCGGCCTCCATCGACTCGATGGCCGCGAGCGCGGCGGCGCAGGCCACCGGGTTGCCGCCGTAGGTGCCGCCCAGACCACCCGGGTGCACGGCATCCATCAGCTCCGCGCGCCCCGTGACCGCGGCCAGCGGCATGCCACCGGCGATTCCCTTGGCGGCGGTGATGAGGTCGGGGACGACGCCCTCGTGGTCACAGGCGAACCAGTCGCCGGTGCGGCAGAAGCCGGACTGCACCTCGTCGGCGATGAGCAGGATGCCGTGCTCGCGGCACCAGTCGGCGAGCCCCGGCAGGAACCCCTCGGGGGGCACGATGAAGCCACCCTCGCCCTGGATCGGTTCGATGATCACGGCAGCCGTGTTGCTCTCGCCGACCTGGGCGTGGATCTGGTCGGTGACCGTGCGCAGTGCCTGCTCGGCACAGTGCTCGGCGCCGCCCGGCCAGCGGTAGGGGTAGGCCATCGGCACCCGGTACAGCTCGCTGGCGAACGGGCCGAAGCCGTGCTTGTAGGGCATGTTCTTGGCGGTCAGGCCCATCGTGAGGTTGGTGCGGCCGTGGTAGCCGTGGTCGAAGGCGACGACCGCCTGACGACCGGTGGCGTGGCGGGCGATCTTGACCGCGTTCTCGACGGCCTCGGCGCCGGAGTTGAACAGGGCCGACCGCTTCTCGTGGTCGCCCGGGGTCAGCTCGTTGAGCTTCTCGCAGACCTGCACGTAGCTGTCGTAGGGCGTCACCATGAAGCAGGTGTGGGTGAACGCGGTGATCTGCTCGGTGACGGCGTCGATGATGCGCTGGTTGCCGTTGCCGACGGTGGTCACGGCGATGCCGGAGCCGAAGTCGATGAGCTGGTTGCCGTCCGCATCCCGCAGGATGCCACCCGACGCCTCGGTGACGTAGACGGGCAGGCCGGTGCTCACGCCGGCCGCGACGGCGGCGACCTTGCGCTGCTGCAGCGCCTGGCTGGCGGGGCCAGGGATGGACGTCGCGAGGATGCGCTTCTGCTCGATCATGCGGCCGATACTATCCGCGCCCGGGGGGCGCCGAAACTACGGAATCCGTTGCCTCGCCAGCCGTCTGCGGCACGCTCCCGTGACCGGCCACGGACTGGTCACCTTGGTAAACGCCTCGGTATCGCACCGTCACTGACTCAGGATCGGACTGACCCGTTGAGACTGTTGCTGGTCGAGGACGAACGGTCCCTGGCTTCCGCTCTCGGTGACGCCCTGCGCGATGACGGCTGGGTCGTCGACCACACCGTCGACGGGCGCGAGGGGCTGCGACTCGGCTTGCACGGGCAGTACGACGCGATCGTCCTGGACATCATGCTGGCGTCGATGAACGGCTACGACGTGCTGAAGAACCTGCGCGCCGGCAAGGTGTGGGCCCCCGTGCTCATGCTCACGGCCAAGGACGGCGACTACGACCAGACCGACGCCTTCGACCTCGGCGCCGACGACTACGTCACCAAACCGTTCAGCACCCCGGTGCTCCTGGCGCGCCTTCAGGCCCTGGCCCGGCGCGGTGCACCAGAACGACCTGCCGCCCTGTCGGCCGGGGGGCTGTCGCTGGACCCCCGCACCCGCACCGTCGTGCGTGAAGGCCGTGAGATCCAACTGACCGCGCGCGAGTACGCCCTGCTGCACCACCTCATGCGCAAGGTCAGGCAGGTGCAGAGCAAGGCCGAGATCCTCGAGAACGTGTGGGACTCGGACTACCCCGGAGCGGACAACGTCGTCGAGGTCTACATCGGCTACCTGCGACGCAAGATCGACGCACCGTTTGGGACCCGGTCCCTGGAAACCGGGCGCGGCCTCGGCTACCGCCTCAATCCGGTACCGCAACGGTCGGGATCCTGACGACGAAGCGACACCAGCCGTCGGGGGCCTCCTCCGCGACGACCGTGCCGCCGTGGGCTCGCACGATCTCGGAGACGATCGCCAGCCCCAGGCCCGTGCCACCGGCGGCCCGCGTGCGTGAGTCGTCCAGGCGCACGAACCGCTCGAAGATGCGTCGTCGGTCCTCGATCGCGACGGGCGGCCCGTCGTTGTCGACGACGAGGACGGCGTGCGCCCCCTCGCGGCCGAGGCGCACGCGCAACGCATCCCGGCGGTGACGCTCGGCGTTCTCGAGCAGGTTGCGCACCACCCGGCCAAGCCGACGCTCGTCACCGAGCACCCGGACGGGGTGGACGGCCACGTCTATCGCCAGCCCCCGGGCCCGCAGCGCACCGGTCTCGTCGAGCACGACGTCGTCGAGGTCGACCTCCACGGTTGACAGGCTGGGCTCCTGCTGGTCGGCGGAGGCCAGGGTCAGCAGGTCGTCGACCAGCAACGCCAGCCGTTCGACCTCCGCTCGAGCCCGGTTGGCCACGATGCGGCGCTCCTCGGGGGTGCGCTCCTTAGCGAGCCGGTCGACGAGGATCCGAATCGTCGCGAGCGGGCTGCGCAACTCGTGCCCGGCGTCCGCGACGAACGCCCGCCTCGAGGCATCGGTGCGCCGCAGTCGCTCGAGCAGCCCGTTGAGGGTCTGCGCGAGCACGGTCAGTTCGTCGCGGCCCGCAGGCACCTCGAGCACCGGGCCGGGCCGCCAGACCGAGGCCCCTCTATCTGGCGGCGCATCCGTTCCACCGGGCGCAGCGCCTGCCCCACCGCGATCGTCGTCACCGTCGCGAGGATGAGGATGATGCCGATGAGCCCGAGCACCCCGAAGGTCACCGTGGGGCCGA
>NZ_DAORSO010000131.1:0-3551 GCF_035443565.1 Ornithinibacter sp.
GAAAACTGTAGACCGACTCCACGGAGCCCACCAAATCGGCTCTCACCCGGGCGTGTCGGCGCTCAGTCCGCAGGCGCCAGCCAGACCCGTACGGGCAGCGGATCAGTCCCGGTCGGTCGGGTCACCAGCACGTGCTCGTCCTCGCGGACGAGCACGTCGGCAACGAGCTCGGCGCGAAGGCCGACAGCCGAGAAGACCTCGGGTTCCTGCGCCGCACCGCCAGCGCCGGCGTCGGGTGAGTCCGCACCGAGGAGGACGAGCCTCCCACCCCGCTCCCCCACTGCCGCCGACACCTGGTCCACGACCGCCCGCAAGGCAAGAGGGTCACGCCGCAGGAACGACGTCGTCGACAAGGTCGGGACCTCGCACATGCCCCGCACCACCTGCGGCCACTCGTTCGCGGCTCGAGAGTCGACCGCCATCACGACGTCCCCGGGGGCCAGGGAGTCACACACGCGCTCCACCGCCGACAGCGAGCCTCGCTCCACCCCGCCTGCGCGGTGCGGCCAGGTCGCGACGAGCGCCGGCCCGACGACGAGCAGCCCGAGCACCGCCGCGCCCAGCCGGCCAGCCCACACCCTGCCCGCGGGTGCCCCCGCGACCGCAGTGCGCTCCACCAACCACTGCCCAGCCACCACGACGAGCACGACCACCAGCGGCAGCGCGATGAGCAACCGGCGATCGGCCCACGGGTGGTCCGGGGTGATGCCGGGACGCGCCAGGGTCAGCAGGGTCGACCCTGCTGCCACCACCAGCGCAGGCACCCATGCCTCGATCCGGCCCAGCGCGACTGACGACACCGCTCGACGCACGAGCACCGCGAGGACGACGAGCGCCACCGCGAGCGCCACCGGGCCGAGGTACCACGACAGCCACGCGACCGACTGCTCGGCGTAGGTCCGTCCACCATCGATCGGTAGGCCCAACCGCGCCTGCATCCCGGCGACGTACCGGGCACCGGGATCGCTCGCGTCCTGACGCACGACGAGCCACAGCGGACGAGAGGCGAGGGCGACTCCCACGACGACCACGCCTGCCGCAGCCACGTCGGGGAGGCGTCGAACCATGCTCGGGGCGAGCGGCATCCGCACCCCCCTCCTGCGCAGGGCGACGGCCACCAGCGACGCCGCCCCCACCACCACCGCGAGCGCCACCAGCGGCAGGAGGCTGCCCGCGATGGCGGCGACGTACTCCGACGACAACGTCACCGCTGCCGCCGCGGCCACCGCCAGAGAAGTCAGCAACCCGACCAGGGCAGGGCGCACCCACCTGGCTCCGAGGACCGCCCCCAGCGCGAGCACCGGCAGGAGGAGCACGGCCTCGCGCAGGGCATCGATGCGCACCAGACCAGTGCCGCCGAGCAGCACCCCCGCGACGAGCGCAGCCCGCCCGGCACCGTCCGGCCACGCCAGCGATCCCTCGAGCACGCGACCCTGTGACGACTGGTCACCCACGAAGCCCGGCCCCGGCGCGCCAACCGGCCCCGGCACGGCATCCGACGACTGCGCCACGGCGATCGTCAGGGCCAGCAGGGCGCCCGTAAGGGTGAGCATCGCGAGCGGCTCCGAATAGGTGGCGCGCGCCGTGTGCACCACCGGGAACAGCAGCCCGACCCCCAGCGCCGACACCACCCCCGCCCAGGCGCTGACCACCCGCGCCACGAGGAGCCCCAACGCAAGAAGTGCCAGACCCATCGCCACGGCGGGAAGGACAAGGGCCACCGGCCCACCACCGGCCCACCACCCGAAGCCGTAGACCACGGCTGGCCCGACGACGAACTGCGGCTGCACGGCCGGCTCCTGCGGTGTGCCCACCTGGAAGAAGGCCGGGCTCGCGAGGGTCACCCCGTCGAGCGCGAGCACCGCCGGCCCGCCCACCGACTCGGCATCGATGCCGACGACGCGTTCATGGGTGGTCGCGAGGCTCACGGCCGCCTGGAGGTTGCTCGCAGCGTCACGCCGGGGCAGGACCTGCTCGGAGTGCGTGGCACCCACCCAGACGGTGAACCCGAGCGTGACGGCGACGAGGGCGCCCGACGCCGCGACCGGCATCCGCACGCCTGGAACGCTGCGGGCCCACCACCCGCTCGCCACGGCCACCACCACCGCAACGGGCCATGCGACCACCGGTGACCACCACCCGAACCCCGACAGCACAGCCCCCACCGCGCTCACGAGAACGACCCACAGGGCCGCCCCGAGCGCCAGCGACGTCAGGAGGCGGGACCTCACGAACCCAGGCTGGCGATGTGCTCGATGATCCCGGTGGTGGACACCGACGGCGTGCGCGGAAGGTAGACGACCTCGCAGACGTCACTCACCCAGTCGAACTTGCCCGTCCAGTCGTCACCCATGACGAGGACGTCGGCACCGTGCTCGATGATGTAGTCGCGCTTCTGCTCCAGCGACTCCTCGACGAAGACCTCGTCGACGACCCGCAGGCTCGCGACGATCTCCATCCGCTCCTCCTGCGAGTACACGGGGGCGCGACCCTTCTTGGCCAGGTTGAGGGCATCTGCCGAGACGCCGACGACCAACCGGTCACCGAGCGCGGCGGCACGCTGGAGCACCCGGATGTGGCCGACGTGGAAGACGTCGAAGGTTCCGAAGGTGATCACCGTGCGTTCACTCATGTCCCGAGCCTAGTGCCGGGCTGCTGCCCGGCGGGCAGGTCACCGACCAGCGTGGCCCTGTCGGGGGCGCCGGTTATGGTCGCCTGCGTGAGCACCGCGCACCCGACCCCGGCCCACCTCCTGCGCGCCCTCGTCGCCGCCGACCCCGGGCGACCGCGCATCACCGTGTACGACGACACCGACTCCGCCACCCGCGGCGAGCGCATCGAGCTGTCCGCGCGCGTCCTCGCCAACTGGGTGGCCAAGGGGGCGAACCTCCTGCGCGACGACCTCGACGTCGGGGGCGGTTCGGTGGTGCGGCTGGACCTGCCGCCGCACTGGCGCACGCTCTACTGGGCGCTCGCGACGTGGTCTGTCGGCGCGGCTGTCGACGTGCCCGCCAGACGGCGCCCGGATGCCGGGGGTGCGGCAGCCGCTGCCGACTCCGGTGACGCTGGGGTCGACGTGGTCGTGACGGATGCCGTCGACGTCGCCTCGGCGGCGACCGCATCCGGGGCCGACGTGGTGTTCGTGACCCTCGCGGCGCTGGCCCGCTCGGCCACGGTGCCCGTTCCCGCCGGAGCGGTGGACGAGGCCCGCGAGCTCGCGACCCACGGTGACGTGTTCGATGCGTGGGACGAGCCGGATCCGTCCGACGTGGCGCTGCGCCTGCTCGGCGACGGCGACGGCGACGGCGACGGCGACGGCGACGGCGACGGCGAGACGACCTACGCCGCCGTCGTGCCCGAGGCAGTCGCCAGAGGCGAGCGGGTGCACACCAGCACGGCGGACACCGCAGCGTTCCTGCGCCTCGCGCTCGAGGTGTGGGCAGGCGACGGCTCGCTCGTCCTCTCCCGCGGCGACGCGGGTGCCGACGTCCTCACGTCACGGTTCGTCGCCGAGGGCGTGACGCGCCGGTCCTGAGCGCTGACCGTCGGCC
>NZ_DAORSO010000131.1:3651-6303 GCF_035443565.1 Ornithinibacter sp.
GGGGCGGGGGCCGCGGTCGTGGAGCCCGCGATGAGCGCGTTCCAGACCTTGGAGTCGACGACACCGTTGACGGTGAGCCCCTTGGCCTGCTGGTAGGCCTTGACCTTGGACTCGGTTGCCGGCCCGAAGGACCCGTCGACCGTCAGCCCACCGAGCGCCTTCTGCAGCGCCTTCACAGCAGTGCCGGTGGACCCCCGCTTGAGCACGACGTTGACGTACTGCTGCAGCGGGTGCACCGTGCGGGCCGGGATGAGCTTGAGCGCCACCATCTTGGACCAGGTGGCGTTGTCGAGCTTCTTGGTGGCGGACACGTTGTTCTTCGTCTGCCAGGCACCGAGGGCCGTGGCCGTGAGCGGGCCGAACTTGCCGTCGGCGGTGACGCCGATGACCTTCTGCGCGAGCACGACGTCCGGGCCCGTGGCGCCCTGAACCAGCAACGGGTATCCGCTCTCGGTCATCACGGGCGCAGGCGGCGGCGTGACCGGTAGGGCCGGTGTGTAGTTCGCGTTCGTCAGGGGGGTGGTCACCGCGACGCCAGTCCACCAGGAGGAGCGCATGCGGGCGCCGTCCCAGTTGAAGGAGAAGTGGATGTGGTCGGTGTGCGGGGAGACCCCGTAGTACGGCGCCCAACCGCGGCCCGGGTCGTACGCCCGCCACTGCTGCCGGTTCCAGATGATGTAGTTGATCCCGAACCGCCTGGCCATCGCGCCGGGACGCCCCTGCGCGTCCGGTGCCGCCAACCAGCGCGTGAGCGCGTCCGCCAGCGCGCGCTGTTCACTGTTGTTGGCGTTGATCATCCAGTCCAGGGCCCGACCCTCGCCGTGCTCGGCAGCACAGGTGCGCAGGATGCCGTAGATCCGGTTGCCGTACGTCGCGTTGAGGAGCTTGGCGAAGGCCACCGCACCGGGCTGGTTGTAGGTCAGGCACTGGGTCCCCTTCTGGTACGGCGCGGCAACGTCCAGCGCGGACGGGAGAGCCCTCGACGGCGTGGGGTAGGGGATCGTCGCGGCCTGTGCGGACCCTGCCACGAGGGGAAAGGCCAGCACGGATGCCGACACGGCACCAAGCGTTCGCACCGGAAGCCGGCGACCTCTGCGGGGCTCGGCCTGCGCGCTGGGCGTGGGCTCGACAAAGGGCTCGGTCAGCGGGCTTGACACGGGGCGGTGCTCCTCGGACGGCGGGTCGTCTCGTGGAAGCCGAGACGGCTTGTCATCCTGAATCACAGACGTCACACACGTCCCACGAGATGACTGGGCCACACAGTTGTCCCACCTGCCCCCACTGCCCCGCAACCCAGTCTGCTGAATTACAGCGATGTACTTCATGAGGGGTCGTATTTTGCCGCAAGATATCCGGTCGAGTGCTACTCATGACATAGATTTTCCTGTCGCCCAGGGGCCTTCGATGGCCGGTTGAGGACGGTGTGTCACTAGAGTGCGGGCATGGACAAAGTGGTCGCCACCCCTGCCGACGCCGTCGCCGGAATCACTGACGGGGACACGCTCTCCGTCGGAGGGTTCGGTCTGTGCGGCATCCCCTCCGTACTCATCGCCGAGTTGCACCGACGCGGCGTTCGCGACCTCGAGGTCGTGTCGAACAACTGTGGTGTGGACGACTGGGGCCTCGGCATCCTGCTCGCCGCCCGCCAGATCCGCAGGATGGTCTCCTCCTACGTCGGGGAGAACAAGGAGTTCGCCAGGCAGTACCTCGAGGGTGAGCTCGAGGTCGAGCTGACGCCGCAGGGCACCCTGGCCGAGCGCCTGCGCGCGGGGGGCAGCGGCATCCCCGCCTTCTTCACCCCCACGGGCGTCGGGAGCCAGGTCGCCGACGGTGGCCTGCCGTGGCGGTACGCGGCCGACGGCACCGTCGCGGTGGCCTCACCCGCCAAGGAGGTGCGCGTCTTCGAGCACGACGGTGTGCAGCGCGAGTACGTCCTCGAGCACGCCATCGTCGCCGACTACGGCCTCGTGCGCGCCTGGAAGGGCGACCGGCACGGCAACCTCGTCTTCAACAAGTCCAGCCGCAACTTCAACCCGCTCGCCGCGATGGCCGGCCGCATCACGGTCGCCGAGGTCGAACACCTCGTCGAGCCCGGTGAGATCGACCCCGACGACGTGCACCTGCCCGGCATCTACGTGCAGCGGGTACTCCCCCTCACCCCTGAACAGGTCGCAGACAAGCGCATCGAGCGCCGCACCGTCACCGCACCACCCCCGGCCGTCGACGCCTCGACCAAGGAGTCCTGAGCATGCCCCTGACCCGTGAGCAGATGGCCGCCCGAGCCGCCGCAGAACTCGAGGACGGCGCGTACGTCAACCTCGGCATCGGGCTGCCGACCCTCGTCCCCAACTACGTACCCGACGACGTCGAGATCGTCCTGCAGTCCGAGAACGGCATCCTCGGTGTCGGCGCCTACCCCGCCGAGGACGCCGTCGACCCCGACCTCATCAACGCGGGGAAGGAGACCGTCACGGTCCGCCGCGGAGCCTCGTACTTCGACTCGGCCACGTCCTTCGGGATGATCCGCGGCGGCAAGGTCGATGCGGCGATCCTGGGCGCCATGCAGGTCTCGGCGGGCGGCGACATCGCCAACTGGATGATCCCCGGGAAGATGGTCAAGGGCATGGGCGGCGCGATGGACCTCGTCCACGG
>NZ_DAORSO010000132.1:0-2098 GCF_035443565.1 Ornithinibacter sp.
AGGACGGCGGCGCGGGCCTGCTCGCCGGGGCGGCCGGCATCCACGACGTCGTTCCAGGTGCGGTTGAGCCGGGCCAGTGCGTCGGCGGTGACATTGCTGGCGCGCTCGGTGTCGAGGAGGGCCAGGTGCGCGACGGAGCAGAGTTCGGGCCAGCGGGCGGCCACGAACTCCGCGAAGTCACCTTGAGCGCTCAGAGGCGTGGCAGGACCCGGTCGGTGTGCTCGCCGGCCTCGAAGATCTTCGACGCCGGGCCCACGATGAGGGGGTCGGGCTGGCCGACGATGGCGGCGTCCTTCTGCGCGTAGTCGACCCGGTTGAGCAGCACCCGGAAGGCTTCGAGGCGGGCGCGCTTCTTGTCGTTGCTCTTGATGACCGTCCACGGCGCGTCACCGGTGTCGGTATAGAAGAACATCGCCTCCTTCGCCTCGGTGTAGGCGTCCCACTTGTCGCGGCTCGCGAGGTCGGTGGGGGAGAGCTTCCACTGGCGCACCGGGTCGTTCTGGCGGGAGGCGAACCGGGCGGCCTGCTCCTCACGGCTGACGGAGAACCACAGCTTGACCAGCGTGATCCCGGAGTTGACGAGCATGCGCTCGAGGTCGGGCACCTCACGCATGAACTCGAGGTACTGGGTGGGGGTGCAGTAGCCCATGACGCGCTCGACCCCGGCGCGGTTGTACCAGGAGCGGTCCATGAACACGAGCTCGCCGCCGCTCGGCAGGTGCTGGACGTAGCGCTGGAAGTACCACTGGGTCCGCTCGATCTCGGTGGGCTTCTCGAGGGCGACCACTCGTGCACCGCGGGGGTTCAGGTGCTCCATGAACCGCTTGATCGCGCCGCCCTTGCCCGCGGCGTCGCGACCCTCGCAGATGACGAGGACCTTGGCGCCGGTCTCCTTGGCGTGCAGCTGGAGCTTGAGCATCTCGATCTGGAGCTTGCGCTTGGTGCGCTCGTACTCGTCGCGGGGAAGCTTCTTGTCGTACGGGTACCCCTGCTGCCAGGTCTTGCCGACCTTGACGTCGATCTCGACGCCGTCGGCCTCCTCGAGATCGTGAAGCTCCTCGATCTCCTCGGCGTAGTCCTCGGTCACCGACAGTCGCGTGTCATCGTTCACGACCTTGAGACTAGCCAAATGGCGCGGTGTCCGCGCGGCGGTCCGGTGTGCGCTCAGGCACCTACGGTGGCGCCGTCCTCGGCGTCCTCGTGACTGCCCTCGCTGGCGGGGTCGAACTCGCCCGTGACCAGCCAGATGACCCGGTGGCCGACGCTCACCGCGTGGTCGGCGAACCGCTCGTAGTAGCGACCCACCAGGGTGATGTCGATCGCCGCCTCCGTGCCGTGTCGCCAGCTCGGGTCGGTGACCCGGGCGAAGAGCTCGCGGTGCAGGTCATCCATCGCGTCGTCGTCGCGTTCGATCTGCTGGGCCGCCTCGAGGTCGCGCGCCGCGATGACCGAGCCGGCCTTCTCGACGATGCGTTCGGCGACGTGCCCCATCTGCAGGATGGTCGAGCGCAGCTCGGCAGGGACGGCGGACGCCGGGTAGCGCAGGCGGGCGACCTTGGCCACGTGGCGCGCGAGGTCACCCATCCGCTCGAGGTCGCTGCTCATCCGCATGCTCGTGACGATGACCCGCAGATCCGTCGCGACCGGCTGCTGGCGGGCGAGCAGGTCGAAGGAGAGCAGGTCGAGGTCAGCGCGCAGGGCATCGATCTCGGCGTCAGCGGCGATGACGGAGTCGGCGAGGTGGATGTCGGCGTCGAGCAGCGCGGTCGTCGCGCGGTTCATCGCGGAGGAGGCGAGGTGCGTCATCTCGACGAGCGTCTCGGCGACCCGGTCGAGTTCCTCGTGGAAGGCCTTGCGCATCAGGGGTGATTCCTTCGGGTGGCGTGGGACGGGTGCCGTGCCGGTGACAGCTGCGGCTGGTGCCCTCGACCCTGACAGCCGGGCGTGAACCGCAGGCGCACCCGAGGTGAACTTCTGGCGAGGCTGGAGCGGCGGGAGGTGTTCGTGGACGAAGCGGGGCCCGCCCGGGCCGTACCCTGACGTCGTGGACCCTGTGCTCGCGGCGATTCTCGGCGGGGCGGTGGGGCTCGTCATCGGA
>NZ_DAORSO010000132.1:2198-6142 GCF_035443565.1 Ornithinibacter sp.
GAGGAGGTGCGGCGCGACTTCGTCGCCAACGTCAGCCACGAGCTGAAGACGCCCGTCGGCGGCATCTCCCTGCTCGCCGAGGCCGTCCTCGACGCCCGTGACGACCCGGATGCCGTCGAGCGCTTCGCCGAGCGCATCCTCGTCGAGTCGGCTCGGCTGACCCGGCTCGTCAAGGAGATCGTCGACCTCTCCAGGCTCCAGGTCGCCGACACCCTGCACGAGCCCGTCATCGTCGACGTTCGCGCCGTCGCCGCCGAGGCGGTGGACCGGGTGCGCGTCGCCGCGGAGGCCCACGGCATCCAGCTCACGCTCGTGGGCGAGGAGGGTCTGCGCGTGTTCGGGGACGCCGAGCTGCTCACCACCGCGATCGCGAACCTCGTGACCAACGCCGTCAACTACAGCGGCTCAGGCACCCACGTGGGCATCGGTGCACGGCGCAACGGCGACAGCATCGAGGTGAGCGTCACCGACCAGGGCGAGGGCATCCCGGCCGCCGAGCAGGAGCGGATCTTCGAACGGTTCTACCGCGTGGATGCCGCGCGCTCGCGGGCGACCGGCGGCACCGGCCTCGGCCTGGCCATCGTCAAGCACGTGTGCGCCAACCACGGTGGGCGGGTGAGCGTCTGGAGCCAGGAGGGGCGCGGGTCCACCTTCACGATGACACTTCCCGCCGCGGCCGACCGGCCGCGAGTGGGCACCGAGCAGCCGCACCCGCAGACCCTCGGGTCACCCGAGGTGCGCGACCACGCCGACCCGTCGCGGACGGCATCCGATGTGGAGAGGGAAAGGGCCCTGCATGACGCGCATCCTGATCGTTGAGGACGAGGTGTCCTTCTCGGACCCGCTGTCGTACCTGCTGAGCAAGGAGGGGTACGACGTCACGGTGGCCGAGAACGGGCACGACGCGCTGACCGCCTTCGACGGCGCGGGCGCCGACCTCGTGCTGCTCGACCTCATGCTGCCCGGGTTGTCCGGCGTCGACGTCTGCCGTGCCCTGCGCCAACGCTCCAACGTGCCGGTCATCATGCTGACGGCCAAGGACAGCGAGATCGACAAGGTCGTCGGGCTCGAGCTGGGGGCTGACGACTACGTCACCAAGCCGTACTCCTCGCGCGAGCTGCTCGCCCGGATCAAGGCCGTGCTGCGGCGACTGGCCGAGCCCGAGGAGCTGCTGCCGACGACCCTGGAGGCCGGGCCGGTGCGCATGGACGTCGAGCGGCACGTCGTGACGGTGCGCGGGGGCCAGCTGCCCTTTCCGCTCAAGGAGTTCGAGCTGCTCGAGATGCTGCTGCGCAACGCGGGACGCGTGCTGACGCGCGGCCAGCTCATCGACCGGGTGTGGGGCAGTGACTACGTCGGCGACACCAAGACGCTGGACGTGCACATCAAGCGGTTGCGCGCCAAGGTCGAGGCGGACCCGGCGAACCCGGTGCACATCCTCACCGTGCGCGGGCTCGGCTACAAGTTCGAGGTCTGACCTGAGTCAGAGCGCCGGGGCCTGCTCCTTGCGTCCGGCAGCTTGGCTCCCCCGACGACCAAAGTGCCGGACGTAGCCGCCGGCTCAGCCGAAGACGGTGCCGTTGTGGTGCACGCCCGCCAGCACCGGCACGGTGACGACGTTCTGGCCCGCCTGGGGCGTGGACACCGTGAGGGTGATGGTGTCACCCGCGCTTGCCGGCAGGCCCTCGAACTCGATGAGCGCACCGGTGTCGGACAGCGAGTTGCCGGAGAACGCGGGCACGGCGGCCGTCTCGGTGGACGTTGCGCCCTCGACGCCGAAGGTCACGTTGACGGCTGAGCTACCCCTGTTGACCGCCTGACCGATGAGGACCGCCGGGCCGTCACTGTTCTCGACGACGAGCGCGAGGTTGCGCAGCTCAAGGCCGGGGATCGACAGCGCGACACCGTCGGAGGCCGGGTAGTCGTAGTCGGTCTGGGTGGGTGAGAAGGTTGCGCACCCGGAGGCGAGGAGGCTGGCCGCCAGCAGGGCGGTGGCACGCAGGGCGAGGGCGGCTCGTATGGTCACGCGGCAAGGATATCCATGAGTGGGTGCACGGCGTCCAACGGCAGGCGGCACCGTCCCCACTGCGGGCGCGTGGGGCGCGCGCGATGCATGGAAAGCGCTGTTCTGTCAAGACCCGATTCATGCCCTGTGGAGTGGTCTCCCCGCCCCTGACCTGCGCAAATGGGTTGTCGTTCCATTTCTGTGGCCTGATTCTGCGTGGTACTCTGAGTGTCGCGAAAGGGGCCAACAACACATGGTTTTCAAGGTCGGCGAAACGGTCGTGTACCCCCACCACGGGGCAGCGCGAATCGAAGAGATCAAGACTCGTACGATCCGCGGAGAGGAGAAGCTGTACCTCAAGTTGAAGGTCGCCCAGGGCGATCTCGTCATCGAGGTACCAGCTGAGAACTGCGACCTCGTCGGCGTCCGCGACGTGGTCTCCAAGGAAGGGCTCGACAAGGTCTTCGAGGTGCTGCGCACCCCGTTCGCCGAGGAGCCGACCAACTGGTCGCGCCGCTTCAAGGCCAACCTGGAGAAGCTCGCCTCCGGCGACGTCATCAAGGTCGCCGAGGTCGTTCGTGACCTGTGGCGCCGCGACAAGGACCGCGGCCTGTCCGCCGGTGAGAAGCGCATGCTCGCCAAGGCTCGCCAGATCCTCGTGTCCGAGCTGGCTCTGGCGGAGAAGACCGACGAGGAAAAGGCCGAGGTCATCCTCGACGAGGTCCTCGCGTCCTGACACCGGGCTCACGCCCACTCCACACTGACGTGACCGACGCCGACGCTGCCCCGAGCAGCGTCGGCGTCGTCGTCGTCGCAGCCGGTTCCGGTAGCCGCCTGGGTGCTGACGTCCCCAAGGCGTTCGTCCACCTCGGGGGCCGGCCCCTGCTCGCCCACGCGCTCGACACCATCGCCCGGATGCCGGGGCGCACCGAGGTCGTCGTCGTCGCCCCGGCGGGCCTCACCGACCCGGATGACCCGCTGTGGTCGGGCGTCGACCTCCCTGCCGGCGCGGTGGTCGTGCCCGGAGGGGCCGAGCGCACCGACTCGGTCGCGGCCGGGATGGCCGCCCTGCCCCCTGGTTGCGAGATCGTGCTCGTGCACGACGCCGCGCGCTGCCTGATGCCGCTCGCCGTGTTCCTGCGGGTGGTCGACGCGGTGCGTGCCGGTGCGGCTGGTGCGGTCCCCGGCCTGCCGGTGGTTGACACCATCAAGACGGTCGACGCTGCCGGGGTGATCACGGGGACGCCCGAGCGGTCAGCGCTGCGCGCGGTGCAGACCCCGCAGGGGTTTCGACGAGAGGTGCTAGAGCGCGCCCACGCCAGCGGTCTTCAGGCCACCGACGACGCGGCGCTGGTCGAGCTCTGCGGTGACGACGTGGTCGTCGTCGACGGCGACCCGCTGGGTGCCAAGGTGACGACCGCCGACGACCTCGAGCGGGCGCAGTGGCTGCTCAGGCGGGCTGCCACACTGGGCGGATGATGCAGCTGCCACGGGTCGGCGTCGGGGTCGACGTTCACGCACTCGCGCCCGAGGGCTCCGATCGCGAGCTGTGGGTGGCAGGGGTGTACTGGCCGGGGGAGCGCGGGCTCGACGGCCACTCCGACGCCGACGTCGCAGCACACGCGGCCTGCGACGCGCTCTTCACGGCCGCCGGCATCGGTGACCTGGGGGCGCACTTCGGTACCGGTCGGCCGGAGTTCGCCGGGGCCTCCGGCGTGACCCTGCTCTCCGAGGCGGCCCGGTTGGTGCGTGCTGCGGGCTTCGAGGTCGGCAACATCGCGGTCCAGGTGATCGGCAACCGGCCCAAGGTGGGCACGCGCCGGGCCGAGGCGGAGCGGGCCCTGTCGGATGCCGTTGACGCTCCCGTGTCGGTGAGCGGCACCACGACCGACGGGCTGGGCCTCACCGGGCGGGGCGAGGGCATCGCGGCGATCGCCAC